>JARXAG010000132.1 GCA_029866055.1 Burkholderiaceae bacterium | reverse complement strand
GCCACGACTGGGGCAACCGGCCACTCCCATGTCCACATGGCGGATAGAAATGAGGTGCTGAGCCAAGCCCTTTATGCTAGGATAAATCTCATACAAATAGTGTTAAAAATAAGTGGTTTGAGACAAAGCTGAAGTTGCATTAAGAAGCGATTCAACGCTTGAAGTCTGCCAAACGATCGCTCAGATTCTCGTCGAATCTATGCATACTCATTATTGTGCACGTGCAGCAAAGCAGCCATCTTCGACTACCGCCACACCTTCATATCGCTTCTGGCCGCAGTGTTCTTAGGTCAGAGTGCAACGAACTTAAGTGTGCGTACTGACGCGCATGATGTATTGGGAGAATAGTCAGATGGATTTTGGTCATACCAAAGAGCAGACACAGTTACGCCTCGACGTGCTCGATTTTATTCGCACTCACATGACACCCGAGGTGTATGCAGAACTTGATGCAACCGAAGAGGCGCATGAAGCTGGCAAAGGCGAACGCTTGTCGAACAAGCGTGGCCCTTTAGTGGCTGCGCTTTATCAAAAGATCGACGACCGCGGCTGGCTTGGTTATAGCTACCCTAAAGAGTATGGTGGTGCCGATGGCGATCGCGTCAGTCAAAATATTATCGAAGAAGAATTTCAACGTGCGGGCTTACCGATCAGCTTGGTTGGCAGCGGCGCACCCGCCATCATGGCAGTGGGTACTGAACAGCAGAAGCAACACTATCTGCCAAAGCTGATCAAGATGGAATACTCTTTCGCACTTGGCTTTACCGAGCCACATGCGGGGGCTGACTTGGCAGCGCTGCGCTGCCGCGCCATCCGTGACGGCGATCACTTCGTGATCAACGGGCAGAAAATGTACACAACGTCTGCGCACCATGCCACGCACATGTATCTGATGGCACGCACAGATCCCGAAGCGAGTCGCCATGACGGTATTTCGATTTTTCTATTCCCGATGGATACGCCAGGCCTCACTGTGCGCCCACTTTGGACGATTCAAAACAATCCGCGCGCGCCGCGCGGCACCACTTACGGTGATGCCCGCACCAACGAAGTCTTCTTTGAAAATGTTCGCATTCACGAGTCATGTTTGTTAGGGCGCGAAAATCAAGGCTGGCGTGTGGGCTCGATGGGCTTGAACCTTGATCGTGTCGGAGCCGCTCGCTATCTGCGCTCGGTGCGACGCGACGAAGATATTGTGAATTGGGTGAAAGCCAATGACTTTGGTGGCTATGCGCCCAAAGACAACCCAGCCATTCGCGACAAGATTGCCGAGTTGTGGATTGAGGCGCAAGTCTGTCGTTTGATGACTATGCGCAGCATGTCGATTGTTGAACGTGGTGGCAACTTTACCTATGAAGGCTCGGCAGAAAAAGTCTGGTCTCCAGAGCATGGCGTCAGAACCACTGAAGCAATTACACAAATGCTTGGCTCGTACGGCACCTTGCTCAATGGTTCGCCGCACGCGGTTGAAAAAGGCGTATTCGCACACAATACGATGGGGGCCTTTCAATCGGGCATCAACCACGGCAGCGTACAAATCATGCGCGATCAAGTGGCAAAGCGCGGGCTTGAGATGCCCTCGATGCGTCGCGCTAAAGCGCCCGTCAAGTAGCTTGAGGGCTTGGCACGAAAGTATTCAACGTGGCGGTCGGTGAAGAACATATAGGAAATAAGATGGACGTGCTTTTAAACGATGAAGAACAGTTAGTGGCGTCAAGCGCACGCGAGTTTCTTGAAGGAGAATGCTCGACCGCTTTGGTACGTCAAATGGAAGAAGACCCAATCGGGCATCCACCCGAGCTTTGGGCAAAATGCACCGAGATGGGTTGGACTGGCATGTGCCTTGCTGAAGAGTACGGCGGTCAAGCCTTACCGCTCACCTATCTGGGCCTCGTCATGCAAGAGGTCGGACGCGCGATGGCACCGATTCCGTTGCATAGCACTGCGGTCACCTCGCTCGCGATCCAGAAAGCAGGCACCAAGGCACAATGCCAAAGCGTATTGCCGGGCGTGTCAGAGGGCAAAATAATTCTGACTTGGGCCTTCTCTGAGCAAGATCCACGGTTCTTACCTGAGACGGTCAAAACGACTGCCGTGGCGGAAGACGATCACTTTGTGATCACCGGCAAAAAACTATTCGTGGATAACTTTGCTGCGTCCAATCAGATTTTGGTGGCCTGCCGCACCGCTCCAGCTTCTGCCACCAATGCGGGTCTTTCATTGTTTCTGATTGATTCGAACGCCGCCGGTATCTCTCATGCCCGCCTGCGCACCTTGGCCAAAGACCAACAGTGCGAAGTGATGTTTGAGCAGGTGCGCGTACCAATAGCAAATATGCTGGGCGGCCTGAATCAGGGGTGGCCCATCATGCAAGAGCTGCTTGACCTTGCCACCGTCTTGTTATGCACCCAAATTCTGGGCGCCACACGTATCGATGCCGAGATGGCGATTGATCACTCAAAGTTTCGCGAAGCGTTTGGCCAGCCCATCGGTGCCTTTCAGTCGATTCAACATACGTGTGCCGACATGATTATCTCGATCGATGGTGGCGAGTTGCTAGCTTACGAGGCACTCTGGAAAATGGATAACGGTATGCCTGCGCAGGTTGAAGTGTCGCAAGCCAAAGCCTTCTGCAATGACAAGTGCCCTGCAGTCTGTCGCAACTCGCAATCTATTCATGGCGGCATTGGTTTCATGATGGAGTTTGATTTGCATCTTTGGCTGCGTCGCGTAACAGCATGGTCGATGCGCTTGGGCACGAGTTACGAGCATCGTGAGCGCATTGCTCAGGCGTTATTGGATATGCCAGGACATGTCGTTTTAGGGCAACCAGTTCCGGTGGAGAACTAAACGCTGCTTTCTGCATCGATTTTTTAAAAATTAGTATTATTTTCGAGATAAGAGCTATGAAATGTCTAGTTTGCGGTAAAGCGATTGACCTCGAAGGGGCCGAGTCTAAAACAGGTGAAACCGCCCACGGCGCCAAAGAAATTGATCCCTCAAAAGGGACTCGTCAATTTCACGATGGCGACTGGTATTACTTTGACACACTGAACTGTCGTAGCAAATTCACGATCAGCCCACAACGTTACTTAACACCAAAGGCTTAACAGATGCATCCCTGCGCACGCTTTCTTACAACTCTGATCGTCTGCGCAGCGTCACTGAGCGCAGGGATCTCTACGAGCTGGGCACAAAACTTTCCGAGTCGCCCGATTAAACTGGTGGTGCCTTACGTGCCTGGCGGCGGGGCTGACACCGTGGCACGTGTCATGGCACAAGGCCTGACTGAAGAGTTTGGTCAAACTGTAATGGTTGAAAACAAAGGGGGAGCCAATACGATTATCGGCACAGAGTTTGTTGCCAATTCGCCGCCTGATGGCCACACGCTTCTCATTTGTACCACCGCGCATGCGATTAACCCCAGTCTTTACAAACTGAACTTCGACACCCTGAAGGCCTTCACCCACGTGACGATGCATTTAGGCGCGAGTTTGTTACTCGTGGTTCATCCGTCAGTTCCTGCGAATAGCGTGAGCGAGCTCATCGCACTGGCCAAAGCTCAACCCGGCAAACTCACATTTGCCTCTTACGGCACAGGCAGCCCTGGTCACTTGTCCGGTGAACTTTTCATGAAGCTCACAGGTACCGAGATGCTCCACATCCCCTACAAAGGCAGCTCACCCTCGATCGCCGATGTCGTGGCGGGTCGTGCCACCATGTCGTTTGCAGTGTTAGAGCCCGTCTTACCCTTTGTGAAATCAGGTCATGTCAGAGCACTCGGTGTTGTGATGGCCGAACGCGCAACTCAGCTTCCTCAAATGCCCACGATTGGCGAGACGGTACCCGGCTTTGCCATCAGCGGTTTCAACGGCGTGTGTGCGCCATCCGCTACACCTAAGCCTGTTATTGAGCGCCTAAACGCTGCCATCATTAAGGTCATGACCAACCCTGCGGTGCGGGATCGGTTGATCAAGAGTGGGTCCGATATTCTCGAACGCCCACTGCCTACCCCTGAGTTCGAAGTTTTTGTACGGGGTGAAGTCGTGCGCTGGCAAAAAATTGTGCAAGACGCCGGTGTTAAAGTGAATTAGCCAACGGTCATTAGTCAGTAGTCAGCAGCAGTCATTCTTTTACTATCTTGGGAGATTTAAAATGTCCGCCCTTTCCGACTCACTAAAAAAATATATCGGAATGAAATCCACGACTGAAATGGCGTGTGATTCCGTTGAACGTGGTGGCGTGCGCCGCTACGCACAAGCCATCATGTACGAAGATCCGATCTTTGATAAGCCTTGTGCCAACAATGAGCGCTACGGTGGGCCTGTTGCACCGCCGCTCTACCCGACACACCTAGCGCGCCGTGCCTTCGGCGTGCCAGATCCCATTCAAGCCAATGCGCGCAACATCGACTTTGATGGCATCGTGGCAGCAACCAGTTCAGGCGGCTTGCCCGCGCTTGAACCGCTAAACGGCTATGCGCTGCTCAATGGTGGCTCAGAGATTGAGTTCTTTCGCTACGCACGTCATGGCGAAACCGTCAGCCAAACCTCAAGCTACGCAGACATCAGCGAGAAAGAAACCAGCAAAGGTCCCATCGTGTTGGTTGTGACAGAGACAGAATTTCGAAATGGCGACGGTGAGTTGTTGATTCGCACCCGTCGCACACAAATCCGGAGAAAATAATATGGCACTCGGAACGACTCCTAATTTTGAAGATGTCGCGATTGGCTCCGATATCCCTGGGCTTGAAAAGGGCCCCCTCACGACTGCGCACTTAATGCGCTGGTCTGCTGCCATGGAAAACTGGCACAAGATTCATTACGACAAGCCCTTTGCCATGGAGCACGACAAATTGCCGGGCCTGTTGATTAACGGCTCGTTGAAACAGCAATTCGTCATGCAGATGCTCGCTGATTGGGCGGGGCCAAACGGCTGGGCTTGGAAAGCCAGCTTTCAGTTTCGCGCGATGAATATCGTTGAAGAGACCGTGCGGGTCTGGGGTCGTGTGACTGCTAAACGCGATGGCCCTGGTTACGGCTTAATTGATATCGAGCTTGGCATCGTGAATGATGCAGGCAAAGAATCAACGCCTGGCACCGCGACCGTTGCGCTGCCCTATAAAAATGGTCAGCCCGTGCCCTACCCCTTTGTTCCACCTGCAGCCTAAGTAGGATCAGCATGCAATCTGCGTTACAGGGCGTACGCGTTCTGGATCTAAGTCACGGTATCGCTGGGCCCTTTGCGGCCCGGCTACT
>JARXAG010000100.1 GCA_029866055.1 Burkholderiaceae bacterium | reverse complement strand
GTTGTGGCGCCTGCGATGCGATGCTCATCGACGGCGGTTGAGCGCTCGATCAGATAAGGCTGGGTCGCATAGAGATTTGGCTTGCTCTCTTGTGGGACGACACCGTTAAACGAGGTCACGCTAAACAGCACGGCAACGGGGCCCGGTTGGCCTGCGGTCGCGTGTTTAATCGCGAGTTGGGTAGCGTGTACCGCGGCGGCAGGGTGATGCGCCTCTAGCACTTGTTTTGTCACACCACCAAAGCTTTGGCGTGCGTCCCAACCACCGTAATCACCTGTACCGGTCTGATAGGGGCCATGCAAAGACAACTCGGGTGAGTCGCTAAAGTCAGTCAGTAACAGCATGGGTGAGCTCGAGAGGTGAGCCTCAATCGTACCTAGCAGCCCATTGCCTAGCACCCAAGGGCCTTGGCCGACCAAGACGCCCGGTTTACGGGTTAAGCGCCCATAAATCTCGGCCATGGCGCTGCCAAGAGACTCTTCTCTGACCAGTACCGTTCGAATGGTTTTCTGAAAGTCGCCTAAGGCAGCCCAGATGTGCCCAGAATGCCCGCCCGCGATCCCAAAGACGAGATCGATGCCCGCATCTTCTAAGACTTGCACAATCCCATGTGCAGCAGAGACTTCTTTTTTGAATAGTTTTTTGACTGTCATGTGGTCTCCGCTATCATTTTGTGTCTAGGCTAGGACTGCCGTTGCTGAATTGACGTACAGTACCATTTCAGGGCGAGTGACATCCGCGAGATCGGTCATTTTCGATAAATTAATGTTTGAGGCTATTTTCTTCAAAATATGAAAAAAAATCCAACCAAAATTGCCTTGGTGACGGGTGCGGCCCGTGGAATCGGTCGTGCGATTGCCAGCGAGTTTTTAGCGGCAGGCTATCGAGTCGTGGCGGTTGACCTGCGTGCGTTTTCGGCGTCTGCTGAAGGCGCAGCTGCTGACTCAGCGCTGTTTTGGACACAACAACTCGATGTGACGGATCAGGCCGCGATTACAAAATTGCAGGCCGACATTGTTGCCAAATGGGGGCATGTTTCAGTGCTGGTGAATAACGCCGCAATTTCGCCAAAGCAGCCCGATGGTTATTCGGCAAAATTGTTGAATATTTCTAATCAAGAGTGGGCCTCGGTGCTTGCTGTGAACTTGACCGCTGTTTTGCACATGTCTCAGGCCTTTTTGCCTGGGATGCAAGAGCAGCAGTGGGGCCGCGTCATTAATTTGAGTTCATTGGCGGGCCGCACCAAATCGATTAGTGCGGGGGCCAGTTACATGACCTCGAAGGCTGGTGTGCTGGGCTTGACCCGCGCGATTGCTGCCGAGATGGGGCCACATGGCATTACTGCGAATTCGATCGCGCCAGGGCGCATCGTGACTGAAATGTCGATGACTGCGGGTGAAGAGGCAAACCGTAAGATTGCTGAGCAGTTGCCAGTCAGACGCTTAGGAACCGTCAAGGAAATAGCTGAAACCGTTCTGTATTTGGCCTCGGATGGCGCGGGTTATTTAAACGGTGCTGTGA
Source organism: Burkholderiaceae bacterium (assembly GCA_029866055.1). Lineage (GTDB taxonomy): Bacteria > Pseudomonadota > Gammaproteobacteria > Burkholderiales > Burkholderiaceae_B > Zwartia. The sequence continues at coordinate 3,726 of JARXAG010000100.1, read as the reverse complement.
TTGATGTGAATGGCGGGCACTTTATGCCTTAGGGGCACACTGAATGCGTGAGGGCCGCCTTTCACTTCTGAAGGCGGCATTTTGAGCGTACGAAAAAAGAGGATGACAAATGTTCAACGTAAAAGAAAAGGCACGAAAAATGCTCGCAGTCATAGACAACAAGGACGAATTGCCGGTGAATGCTAGGTGGGTTGCGCCCGCGTGTCGAAGCGGTCGGTCGCTCTGGTTCAGACTGTTGGCGGGCTTGACGTTCTTGAACGGTATGCTGCTAGCGCCAGTGGTCTTAGCGCAGTCGGCGGCGTTTCCGGAAAAAAACATCAACATGGTGGTGAATTTTGGCTCAGGTGGTGTCACCGATCTGATGAGTCGTGAGCTTGCGCGCGGTATGGAAGCAGATCTCGGCTCATCGATCGTTGTGTTTAATCGCCCAGGCGCCTTGGGTACCCTTGGCCCTGGTTACGTCGCCAAGCAAGCCGCCGACGGCTATACCTTGGCCGTGGTGTCTGCTTCAGTGATTACGATTACGCCTCATCTGATGGACGTTCCTTTTGGCTTAGATGACTTAACCTTTGTCGCAGGTTATGGAAAAAACCGCTACGGTCTTGTTGTCAAAGCAGACTCACCCTACCAGACCATTGACGACTTAATCAAAGCGTCGCAAGGTGGTAAATCTTTATTCTTTGGCTCGCCGTCTACGACGAATAGTTTGGTGATCTTTGATCTGGGCAGCAAGTCGAAAAGTAAATTCGAACTGATTTCCTATAAATCGGGCCCTGATACCACGATGGGTTTATTGACGGGGCAAGTGGCGGTGATTGCTCCGAACCCTCCTGATGTCATGAGTCATCTCAAGGCCGGAACCTTGCGTTTATTAGCGTCAGCAAGCCCAGCGCGTTGGCCAGAGTTTCCAAATGTGCCAACCTTGAAAGAGTCTGGTCACGACGTGGCGCTTGAGGCGTGGGTGGGGATTGCTGTGCCGAAGGCGACGCCTAGTGCAGTCGTAGCGCGTCTAGAAAAAAGTATTCGAGTGGCAATGAGTCAACCGGCCATTGCAGCCTCTTTTGTGAGAATCGGTGCCGACCCTGCTTATATGGATGGGAAAACGTATACCGAGTTTTTGAAAAAAGAACGCGAAGTGATGGAGCGCTTAATTAAAGAGTCTGGCATTCCGCGCATCCAGTGATGCATCCCTTCAACTTTAATGTAGGCGCAGCACATGCCATTGTCATATACCCAAAACCTTGAGGATTACCATCTTGCGCTAGCCTTTGCGGGGCAAGAGCGAGGTTTTTACATCGATATCGGCGCGGGTCACCCCGTCGCGGATAATGTTTCACTTTGGTTTTACGAGCGCGGCTGGAGCGGCATCGTTGCCGAGCCAATCCCTGAGTTGGCAGCTTTATACAAAAAGATTCGACCACGCGATACGCTTTATCAAGGCTTGGTTGGGCGTAAGGTAGGCGAGGTCGATTTTTTTCATGTCAATCGCTTACATGGTTTTTCAACAACCATTGAACTGCATGCCGATGTTGCCAAAGAGTTTGGTGCAGACTATCAACGCTTGTCGTTACCAATGCTCACGTTGGCAAAGCTGTGTGAGCAGCACCAAGTGCAGAACATTGATTTTTTAAAGATTGATGTCGAAGGCGCTGAAAGCGATGTGCTGGCAGGTAATGACTTTAATCGTTATCGCCCCAAAGTGATCGTGGCTGAAGCCGTGACCCCAGGCAAGGGCGAACCCGCATGGGATGCCTACGAGCCAATGCTGTTAGCCAACGGTTATAGATTTCGTTTGTTTGATACCTTGAACAGGTTTTATGTTGCGCAAGAGTGCCCAGAGATTTTTGATCGCCTGCCGGCTGAGCGTGCACCGTGGGGCGATGTGACTCACATGTACGAAATCGGCCGCGCGCCCGAGCAGGTGAATCATCCTGACTATGCGTTGGCGCAACAACTGGGGCGCGGGTTTTGGGCTGCCTTGCCTCACTTGGATCAAGAGGTGTTGCTCGATATTCTTGCGCGGGGCAAGCGCGCGGGTGACGCATCTGCCTTTGATCAAGTCAATTCGCCCGAGATGCGGATTGCGCTCGGCCGGATTGCCTGCGGGTATGATGGCGGGCAGATTGTTGATGAAAGTTCTAAATAACCATAAAGGAGCCACACCATGATTCATGTTTTAGCAGTGATTACCGCCAAGCCTGGCTTGCGCGACACGATTTTGACGCACTTTCGTGCCAACGTGCCGGCAGTTAAAGCCGAGCAAGGCTGTATCGAGTACGGTGCCGCAATTGATGCCGAAAATGCACCAGCGATCCAAACCCCTTGGGGCCCGGATACGTTTGTCGTGATTGAAAAATGGGAAAGCATGGACGCGTTGAAGGCCCACTCAACTGCGCCTCATATGGCGGCCTACGCTGCCAAGACCAAAGAGTTTATTGCCAGCCGCGTGATTCATCTGCTGTCACCGACCTGATTGCACTAAAAGAAAAACGCCAAGATTCGATCATTGAATCTTGGCGTTTTTTTGAGTCTGTTGACCGCTCAGACTCGTTGACGGTTTTGGTTAGTTCACGCAGCTTTCTTTTTGGCCCGAGTCAGCCAAAAGAGTGCAAAGCCTGTTATCAAGACTGGGACTAACGACCCTGCATTCAAGAATGACCAGCCGTTCGTGGTGACTAACGCGCCAGAGCCAAACGAGGTGATGGCCATGGTTGTGAACACAAAGAAATTGATCGCGCCTTGTGCTTTATCTTTTTCTTCAGGCCGGTAGGCTGTGAGCGCCAAGGTGGTGGCAGCGGTGAACAGAAAGTTCCAGCCGACGCCCAAAATGAAGGATGCCAACAGAAAGTGATACACATCGATGCCCATGAGCGCGATACCAATACAGACGATGTTGAGTACGACGCCCAAACCCATCATATTGGTTGTGCCATATTTTTTGATCAGTGACCCGGTAAAAAAGCCAGGTGCAAACATGCCGATCACGTGCCACTCAAGCACCAAAGCCGTGTCAGAGAAAGGCAGGCCGCACATTTGCATGGCCAGTGGGGTTGCAGCCATCAAGAGATTCATCACGCCATAACCAAGTGCTGAGCCGATGACGGCGACGACAAAAACTGGTTGACGCAAAATTTCAGAGAGAGGACGACCAGGCGGTAATTCTTTTTTGACTACGGTCTCATCCGGAAACTGAATGAAGTTCATCACGGCTAAAACTAAGAAACCCGCCACGGTGAGTGTGAGGTAGGCGCCTAAGAAAGGTGTGTCAAAACTGTTGCGTGTCCAGTTGGCAAGATTGGGGCCGATGATAGCACCCAGAATACCGCCAGCCAATACCCAGGACACTGCTTTTTCACGCAGGCTGCTGTGTGTGAGTTCAGCAGCGGCAAAGCGGTAGAGTTGTCCGTTGGCGCTGTAGTAACCCGCGAAGACGGTACCCGCCACCAAGATCCAGAAATTTTTAGAGTAGGCCGCATAAGCGCAGACTAGAGAGGACAGGATGGCAACAATCAAACCAGTCTGAAAAGATTTTTTGCGACCAAGTTTCTTTTGATATTTTGCAACGATCGATGTGGCAAGTGCACCGCCGACCACATAGCCCATGATCGGTAGGGTTGCGATCCAAGCGATATTGGTGAGGCTTAAGCCCACTAAGCCGTTGATCGCAATGAAGGTGATGTTGTTGGTGAGAAAGATGCCTTGGCAAACAATCAGAAGAACCAAATT
>JARXAG010000088.1 GCA_029866055.1 Burkholderiaceae bacterium | reverse complement strand
GGGCCCTTTGCCTACGCTGCGGGTTCTGATCATCGCCGCGATGGTGAAGCGGTAGGTTACTAAGGCTTGATGCCGTCTGGCGCTGCGACCACCGGTGGCCCAAACGTAATGGGCAAGCCATGTAAACGCTCAAGGGGCTGGTCTTTTTCAAAGTACCAGCCCTACCCACAATGACAGCCCAACTGCACCAGCACGTTGCGCTGCTGTTGGGTTTCAACACCCTCTGCCGTCACTGAAATACCAAGATTCTGTGCAAGATCGATAATGTTTTTCACAACAATATCTGCGTTCTTGCTCTTGCCTAACTGATGAATAAATTCACGGTCAATTTTGAGATGATTAAAGGGCAAGGCAATCAGGCGCGAGTGCGATGAATAGTCTTTACCAAAATCGTCAATACTAATCCCCAAGCCCCAATCTCTGAGCTGCGTAATTTGCGAGCCAACCTGCGCATTGGCTTCGATGATTTTGCCCTCGACAATTTCAAGTATCAACGACGGATACTCGCTTTTAAATTGCACAAGACGTTGCCCGAACAGCTTCAATAAGTATTCATCAGCAAACAATAAGCTCGAGACATTGATTGATACCAAGGCCCCCGGAAATTTTTTCTTGATCGTCGGCAAATCAATCATGATTTGGTCGATCATGAGATCAGTGAGTTCTTGAATGCGTCCACTTTCTTCGATGATAGGGATGAAAGTATCGGGCGCAATCGGGCCAAGATCCTCATCATGCCAGCGCGCCAGTGCTTCAAATCCAATGACTTTGCCAGATACTAAGTCAACAATCGATTGATAATGCGGCACAATCGTTTTTGCGCGTAAAGCTGCGTGTAACTTGTTTTCAAGCACAATGTTTTCAAGCAAACGATTGCGCTTACGCAAGTCGTTAGTCTCGAAGGCGAATAACGCAAAACGTAAGGCAATGTAGACAACGATTCGCAACACACCCAACACCAACAGACTCATAAAGATAAGGATGTTGGTCGCATTACTTTCAAACGGCGAAGGCAAATCCCCAAAATACAGATCAGCGCCTCTGGCAAACCAGCAAAGCGCCTGCAGTATAAAGACATACCCTAGAACCGTCAGGTAGGTATTATTAAGAACCCGTTGCGCCAAACGCGCTTGATAAGCCACCCACAAACAACACGCGCCCGCGGCCAGCGCCACTGCTATTCTTTGAACGACTGGCGGGGCTTGCTGAACAAGCACCGCGAGTACACAAAAATAGGCAACTACAAATAAGGTATACAGAACTGGCTTCGGAAACGACGGTTGTTGAGCGCCTCTGAGCAAGCAGCGTAACGAATGAGCAAATAAAAAATAGCCTCCAAAATTTAAGGCATTCGCCAAGACAATCGTCACGAGGGGCGGAAATGCGTCTCGATAGACTGCGATACCCGCCGCAAACCCGGTGAGTAAATTGCCGGCAATCCAGAAGCGCACCGAGGTATCGAGACGTTCTTTAAAAATCCAGCACATGGCCAGACCAAGAACGATCGAAAAGGCTGCGAAGAAATTGAAAATAATTGGTACGAATGAAGCGGTCATACTGCCCTTAGTTGCCTCTAGCGATGCTGCGCATCATTATCACTACAAATGCCATTGCACAACACTGACGTTTGCGACCGTATGCACCGCAGTGTCCGCCGTCGTGATCGTCACTGCGTTTGAGGCAGCGTCGGTGGTAAAAGTTGTTTGTTGTGCTGTCGTGTCTACCACTGCAGCACCCGAGGTCACTACCTCGGTCCAATTGCCGGTTGGGTTAGCCGTAGCACCCGACACTGAAGCCGTCGGGCCTGACGCGGTCACAGAAATGGGCGCACCATTCGAACCTGAAACATCCACCACGGTGGTCCAACTTGCGCCGTTTAAGGCAGTGGATAAGTTCGTGCCACTCGCAGGGTTGGCCAAAATATCTGGCGTACTGAGTTCTTGTCCTGCTAGGGTCGCGACCTGGTAAGTGTCACCACCCCCTGTCAACGTCATCGTCGTGCTGCTCGGGCTAAGCGTCTGATCGATATTGATGGTTGAAGTGACCGTTGACGAACTCGTCAAAATGCCCGATAGATCAACCTTGTCACCTTGCGACTTACTGAAGTCTGTGATGGTATCGGTGGCTGTTGCTGTGCTTTTCGGGCTGTCTGCTAACGCGACATACTTGAAAGTATCGGCGCCGGCTCCACCGGTTAACACGTCGTTGCCACCACCACTAATCAGCACGTCATTTCCTCTGCCGCCGATCAATACGTCATTACCCCCAACGCCGATCAGCGTTTGACCTGTGTCACCGGCCCTCAACACATCAGAGCGCGAGGTGCCAGTGATGGTTGCAGGCGCCACGGCCGCACCCTTCACAATCGTGATGATCTCGGTTTGGACGATTGATTTAAAGAGGTCAGTATTGCCCGTCATCGTATTGACGACGTCGTAACTGATGACTGCGGTTTTAGATTGCCCTGTTGCCATACTGGCGTAGGCGCTGTCCGAAGTATCGATGCTGAACGCGGTTGTTGAACCGCCAATCGGGCCGCTGACACCCGGCAAAGACTGCACTTCTACACCATCTAAAGAAATGACCACGTTCTTGATCGACATGGACGCTCCGCCAGGACTCTTTACGACGCCCTCCAATAAATCAATACTTTTCGTGCTTGTGCCTGCGCTGTAGAGGTCGGTCAAGCCGCTTGTGCTCGAAAAAACTGGCGTGTAAATATCTTTACCCGTCACAGTAATCATTGCACTTTGCGCAACTTTTCCGCCGTTGTTATCAGAAATAACATAATTGATATCGACAACTTTTGTGGCACCCGTTGCCAAGTTAAACAGGTCGGCGTTGAGGTAGGACGGGATAACATTAATGACCTGTTCAGAGCCTGTAAAGTTAATCCAACTAGGGGGCTGGCTAACAGGCTTACCATCGACCCAATAGGTCGGCGAGCCACGGTTTAGATTAACCCCATCTTGCGAATCATAGGCAAGCGTTTGGTCTGGCCCCCCTAGTGCGATGTTCTTTTGCACATCACCAACAAAAAACGCCTGTTGAATGAGAGGACCCACCACTGGTGCAACGTTCGCTGGGGGGCCATCATAGATGCCTTTGATGGTGAAATCGATAACCTTTTTTGTGCCGTCAAACGAAGTAATCGTAAACTGATCAAGCTTTGTTTGACCTTCGTTTAAGGCTTGCAACGCGATAACATTATTCGCGACCGAATATGTGTAGGCACCGTCCGTGGCTAACGTTAGGCTGCCCCAAGTATTGACCAAAGGCACGACGGTTGTTTTAAAGCTCGACTGCCCTGCATCCGGATCCGTAATCGAAATTGTTCCGCTTGCAACCAAGTTGCCGCGAAAGAGATCGGTATCTTCAATCACAATCGAGTCGGTCGGATCACCAATAATGGCACCATCGTTCACGCCAATAATCGTGAAGCTCACGTCCTTTGACGTGCCATCCAAACTTTTAATCGTAAAAGACTCAACCTTTGTTTCGCCATCCCCAAGATACTGAACTTGCGCGTTCGCCACGCTGTACTGGTATGTGCCGTCTGAAGCGAGGGCGAGCGCACCAATATGACTGCCCAAAGCCGTCACCGTGGTTTGAAAAGACGACTGCCCGGCATCGGCATCTGTAACGGTGAGTATGCCGCCGGTCCTGAGATAGCCATCGGCCGCGCCGATATCCTCAGTGACTCGCGCGGGGGTCGGTGTACTAATCGTCGCAACATCGTTGACACCGGTGATGGTAAAGCTAACCGTCTTGGCGGTGCCGTCAATCGTTTTGATGACGAAGGTATCCACCTGCGTCTGGCCGGCACCCAAATACTGCACCGCAGAGTTCGCCACGCTATAGCTATACTCACCGTCTGCGGTGAGCGTGAGCTGACCTTTGTCCCCGGCACCAGCCTCGACGACGGTGCGAAAAGCCGCTTCCCCGTTATCCAGGTCAGAGATCGTGATGCGTCCCGTTTCGGTGAGCTTTCCGTCAAGTCCAACTGAAACGTCTTCAGTCACAGCAGCGGGGCTAGGCGCTCCGATTTGAGCGGGGTTATTCACACCCCGAATCGTGAAATCAATATTCTTAGTTGTGCCATCGACACTACTGATTGTGAAAGTCTCAGTCTTCACCTGATTGAGCGGCAGATATAAATGAAGGCTATTTTCGACTTTGTAGGTATAGCTGCCATCCGCTGCTAGGGTTAAGGTGCCATCAGTGCCAGTGCTTGGCACGACTGTCGTCAGAAAAGCAGACTCGAATTGATCGGCGTCGCTGATCGAAATGGTACCCGCCGCTGACAGAAAGCCATCGGGTGAAACGTCTTCATTTTCACGCACAACCGATGCCGTTGGCGCGCCGATTATTGCCGCGTCATTGACACCTTGAATCCTGAAGGTGACGTCTTTACTCGTGCCATCAAGGGCCGATATTCTGAAGGTATCAACCTTACTGTCTGTCGCCCGCAGATACTGCGTGTCTTGATTGGGCGCCCGGTACACATAATTGCCGTTGCGATCTAAAACCAGCGTACCAATATTGCCCGAGGTCGGCGCCACCGTTGTCGAAAAGAAACCTTGATTTTGATCGACGTCCGACACTGTAATGGTGCCTACGGCCTGCAGATTGAGCCCGACCGGGGCAAGATCTTCGGTCACGCTGTTATTAGACAATTCGCCAATGACTGCAGCGTCGTCGACACCCGTCACGGTAAAGCTAATATCCTTGGCTGTGCCGTCAAAACTCTTGACAGTAAAGATATCGGTCTTAATCTCGCCGGCGCCTAAATACTGCACCTCTGTATTCAGCACGCTGTAGGTGTAGCTGCCATCGGTGGCCAGGGTCAGTTGGCCTTTGTCTCCGGCAGCGGCCGTCACTACCGTGCTGAAAGACGCTTCGCCGGTATCAACATCGCTCACGGTAAGACGACCCGACTCAACCAAACGACCTGCGCCATTGACACCAAAATCTTCTGTGACTGCGGCAGGGCTTGGCCCGCCAATCACAGCAGCATCATTGACGCCCGTGATCGTAAAAGCAATGTCTTTTTCGGTGCCGTCAAAACTTTTAACGGTGAAGGTATCGGTCTTTGTGATGCCTGCACCGAGGTACTGCACAGCGGTGTTCGCCACGCTGTAGGCGTAACTTCCGTCGGTGGCCAACGTTAGTGAACCTAGGTCGCCCGCGCCTGGCGTGACCCCAGTCTGAAAGCTTGACTCACCCGTGTCGACATCGCTCACGGTTAGGCGACCGTTTTCGGTTAAACGACCCAAACCATTTGGATTGAAATCTTCTATCACGGCACCCGGCACGGGCCCGCCAATCACTGCCGCATCATTCACGCCGGTAATCGTAAAACTAATATCCTTGGCAGTACCGTCAAAACTTTTAACCGTAAACGTGTCGATCTTAGTGATCCCGACGCCTAGGTACTGCACATCGGTGTTGAGCACGCTGTACGTATAGCTACCATCGGTCGCTAAAGTCAACTGGCCTTTGTCTCCTGCCGCGGCAGTCACTACCGTGCTGAAAGACGCTTCACCGGTATCAACATCGCTCACCGTCAAACGACCCGATTCAACCAAACGACCCGCGCCATTGACACTTAAATCCTCGGTGACTGCGGCAGGGCTTGGCCCTCCAATCACAGCGGCATCGTTCACGCCCGTGATCGTAAACGTAATCTCTTTTTCAGTGCCGTCAAAACTTTTAACCGTGAAGGTATCGGTCTTGGTGATGCCAGCACCCAGGTACTGCACATCTGCGTTCGCAACGCCATAGGCGTAGCTTCCATCGGTGGCCAAGGTCAGTTGACCCAACACACCTGCACCTGCCGTGACGCCTGTTTGAAAGCTTGCTTCGCCGGTATCAACATCACTCACCGTCAAACGGCCCGTCTCGGTTAGGCGACCTAAACCATTTGGATTCAAATCTTCGGTCACGGCACCAGGTACGGGCTCACCAATGACCGCCGCATCATTCGCGCCAATAATCGTAAAACTAATATCCTTAGCTGTACCGTCAAAACTCTTGACGGTAAACGTCTCAATCTTGGTGATCCCTGCACCCAGGTACTGCACATCGGCATTGAGCACGCTATAGGTGTAACGGCCATCCGTGGCTAAGGTCAGCTGGCCTTTGTCGCCAGCCGCCGCGGTCACGCTCGTACGAAAAGTGCTTTCTCCAGTATCAACGTCGGTCACTGTTAGCTGACCACTCGCACTCAGCCGATTCGCGACGACACTTAAGTCTTCCGTCACGCTCGCTGGGTTGGGGTCGCCGATCACCGCGTCATCATTGACGCCCGTAATCGTAAAGGACACGGCCTTTGAGGTGCCGTCGAAACTTTTAATCGTAAAGGTATCAGTCTTGACAATGCCCGCACCCAAATATTGCACGTCAGCATTTGCAACGCTGTAAGTGTAGGTTCCGTCTTCCGCCAACACCAATTGGCCTTTATCACCTGCTGCTGCGGTCACTGCAGTCTGAAACTTTGCCTCGCCAGTATCCGGGTCAGTGATGCTAATTCGACCGGTCTCAGTGAGGCGGCCGAGGATTGGATTGAGGTCTTCCACCACAGCCGCTGGGCTTGGGTCACCGATTGTGGCACCTTGATTCACCCCATATATAGTAAAGGACACATCTTTGGTGGTGCCATCAATACTCTTGATAGTAAACGTATCAACTTTCGTTTCTGCATCGCTTAGGTACAGCACAGCTGCGTTCGCAACGCTGTACACATATGAGCCGTTCACGGACAGTACCAAGTTGCCGAGTGCGCCTGAGGCGCTGGTCACACCCGTCTGAAAACCAGACTGATTTTGATCAACATCACTGACAGAAATTGTTCCACTCGCTTGCAAGTTTCCAGACACGACTTGAAAACTTTCTGTCACATCAGCATCCGTTGGGTCACCAATGAGCGCGGCGTCATTGGTACCAAAAGTGGTGAAGCTCACATCTTTTGCGGTGCCGTCAAAACTTTTGACGGTAAAGGTATCCACTTTAGAATCAGCCGCGCCTAAGTACTGCGCGTCGGCGTTTAGCACGGTAAAACTATAAAGGCCGTCGGCACCAAGCGCTAGGCTCCCAAGCGTCGAGCCGACAGGCACCACGATTGTCTGAAAACTCGACTGATTTTGATCGACGTCGGTCACCAGCATCGAACCACTTGCTGTCAGCTTTCCACCCACGACCGCCACATCTTCGGTCACGGTGTTCGTTGCGGGTCCTGTAATCAACGCAGCATCATTGACGCCGCGAATCGTGACCTGCTCGGTTTTTGTGGTGCCATCAAAACTGGTAACAGTAAACGTCTCAAGCTTTGTATCGAGCGCACCCAAATACTGCACCGCTGCATTTGCAACGCTATAGGTATATTGGCCATCCGTCGCCAGCGTCAACGCACCCAGGTTACCCAAGGCGCTATCAACGACGGTCTGAAAGCTTGCTTGATTTTGATCGACATCGGTAATCGAAATCGTGCCGCGTGCAAAGAGTTGATCCGCCACCACCGCCAAATCTTCGGTCACGGTGGCCACAGGCAAGTCGCCGATCACTGCTGCATCGTTCACCCCAAAGATCGTGACTTGTTCGATCTTTTCAGTGCCATCAAAACTTTTGACGGTGAAAGTTTCAATTTTGCTGTCTGTACTACCCAGATACTGTACGACGGCGTTTACGACACTGTAGGTGTAGCTGCCGTTCGCGGCCAACACCAACGTACCCAGATTGTTGACTGCACCAGTCACCGCCGTCTGAAACACGGACTGATTCTGATCGACATCTAAAACCGACAGCGTCCCACTTGCGCGCAACTGGTTAGCAATGACACCGAGGTCTTCGGTGACGGCCGCAAACGGCAAATCGCCAATCGTCGCAGCGTCGTTAGTCCCCAAGATCGTGAACTGCACCTCTTTGATCGTGCCGTCCACTGTCGCGATCGTAAAGCTGTCGACTTTTGAATCGGCCACACCCAAATACTGCACGATGGCGTTTGATACGTTGTAGGAATAACTCCCCAGCGAATCAATCGACAGCGTGCCAAGGTTTCCACCAGTACTCACAACACTTGTACTAAATGTCGCTAAGGCTGGCGTTGACGCCGTGACCTCAATTAAGCCCGTGCGCGCCAGAAGATTGCCTGGCTGAACATTGACATCTTCTTGCACACTGGCGCCCAACACGGCCCCGATGACGCTTGGCACGGGCAACACAACAGGCGGGCCCGGTGGTTCTGGTGGGCCTGGCGGCACTGCGGGCTCTGGCGCCACCGCAACAACCGGCGCAGGTGCAGGTTCAGGAGTGGGTGCAGGCGCGGGTTCAGCGGTTGGCTCGGGGGGTGGGTCAGGCACAATAGCTGGTGCTGGCGCTGGCACCGGTGCGGCCTCGACAATCGGATTACTCAGCGCAAGTGGCGCAATCGGCGGCGACGCCAACCCTGGCTCGCTGACCTCAGCATCGACATCGAGCCCCGCCCCATCGTCTTGCAACACACCGGCCCTTGAGATCGGTGGTCCCGAATCGCCCGCGTCAGACAGGCCTGCGACTGCAGCCGAACGTGCCGCGTCCGCACCCGAAGACGCGGTTGGGATCCCCGTTGTTGCCGCGCCCCGGGCAGAGGCAATCGCCGTGTTAGCAGCCGCTACGCCTGGCCCATCGGTGGGCACGCGCCAAAAGCCGACCGCAGACGCATCAAGTGCAGTCAACGCAGCATCGTCAGGCAAGACTCTGCCATCGCCGGCGTCATTGCCTGACACGTTTACCGAAATGGGCTGCTGAGCAATGCCGCCATCTTGGCCCGCACCATGCACCGTGAAGCTGATTTGCTGATTGCCGCCATCAGGCGTCTGCACACTAAACGATTCTGCTCGCGTATCGTTTGCGTTGATCGCCTGACTTGCAGAGGTTGATACGCTGTAGGTGTATTGCCCCGAGTCAGAGATCGACAGCATGCCAAGCGACGGTTCGCCAGCACCGAGTAATGACTGTACGCTCGGCACTTGGCCTTCGGCGTTCACCGGAAACGAGCCAATCGCCGTTTGGGTGTCGGTAAACATGCCCGTCACGGGGTCTGGTACGGCAACCGCAGGGGCACCGATCGAGACACCCTCTGGCGTTTGCTGCACAGTGAAACTGAGCTGATGGGTACTGCCATCCGCGCTCTGTAAAACAAAAGTTTCTGTATGCGCCTCGCCCGGTGCAAACTGTTGTGCGGCGGTATCTGACACTGAAAGCGTATAGCTGCCATTGGCAGCGATGCTCAACGACCCAACATTGCCTTCACCCGGGGTCACGCTGACCTCGGCACCCGAGCCAAGTCCACCACCTGAGATGGCTCCACTCGACACATATTGCCCATTGACCGACTGAGCGCCTGCACTAGGGTTGCCAGCGGCTGCGCCACTGCCCTCAATATTTTGCCCAATCCCCGCGTGCGAGTCGGCCAGACTTTGTATCAGGATCGAGTCGGGGGCTGCGGTGGCCATTAGCGGGCCTGCTCAGTTTGAGACAAGCGAGCACACGCAACAACGCATTGAGCGCCGAGCCGAAAGCCTGCCTGAAACAAGACAAAGAACACCATAACTGCCACACCTAAATACGCTAGGGCAATTGCCCCACGGTAACCATAG
>JARXAG010000120.1 GCA_029866055.1 Burkholderiaceae bacterium | reverse complement strand
TATCAAACTATTTTTGAAGGCTCGCCTCAATGGCGTGCGCTGACAAGCGTGACCGGAAAAATTTACGACTGGAATCCAAATAGTCTATTTATTCAACGTCCCCCGTATTTTGATGGCATGACTCGCGAAGTACCTGCCCATGAAGATATCGTGGGTGCACGGGTACTTGGTATGTTTGGCGATATGCTGACAACCGATCATATTTCGCCGATCGGCAAATTTTCTGTGCAGACGCCGGCTGGCGAGTATCTGCAATCTTTGGGAGTTGCCCCTGCAGATTTTGTGAATTACGGTGCGCGTCGCTTAAACCACCAAGTCATGATGCGCGGTACGTTTGCAAACGTACGTCTGCATAACGAACTGACTCCAGGCGTGCAGGGGAGTTCGACCTTGCATATGCCAAGCAAAGAGCCGATGTCAATGTATGCCGCGGCGCAACGGTACCGCGAAGAAGGCGTCCCCTTGGTGATCGTTGCAGGTAAAGAATACGGTGCGGGGTCATCGCGCGACTGGGCGGCCAAAGGTACGGGTTTACTGGGTGTGCGCGCCGTGATCGCCGAGTCACTCGAGCGAATTCATCGTTCAAACTTGGTGAGTATGGGGGTGTTGCCACTGCAATTTTTAAACGGCGACACTCGCCAATCGCTTGGGTTGAACGGCTCTGAAAGCTTCGACATTCGTGGTTTAAAACAAGGCCTCAAGGCTCGCGATCAGCTTGAGTGCCTGATCAGGTATGCAGATGGTCGTTCGCAAACAATCCGTTTGTTGGTGCGTTTGGATAGCGACGTTGAAGCCGAGTATTACAGGCACGGTGGCATTTTGCAGTGCGTGCTGAGGGCTCGTCTCGAACAGGCGTGCTAGCTCATACAATACGCACATGACACATATCTTGGCCCTCGAAACCTCTACGACCACCTGCTCGGTAGCGCTACTGACTGAGCAGGGCGCAAGCGTAGCTGTGGTACAGCGCCAACTTGAGGGTACGGCAGGTCATGCGGCAAACCTTTTGCCGATGGTCAGTGCCTTGTTAGCCGAGTGTGGCATCGAGCGTGGGTCTTTGAGTGCGGTGGCGTTTGGGCAGGGTCCGGGGGCTTTTACTGGCATTCGCGTGGCCTGCGGGGTGGCGCAAGGCATGGGTTTGGCGCTGCAAATCCCCTTAATTCCGATCGGAGCATTGCCCGCCGTTGCTTCTCAGGCAGCCGAGCGTTTGCCTCAATATCTGATTCTTGCCGCGCTTGACGCACGCATGGATGAAGCCTACTTTGCGGCGTATGTCGATGATGTTTCGCATGGTTTAGTGATCTTGCAGCCACCCGTGTTACTGCCTGCGGGGCAATTGTCAGCGTTCATTGAACAGCGCTTGCCGCTATGGCATAGCCGCGCGCCCGACGCACGAGGGGTTTGTTACGTCGGCGAAGGCTGGAGTTTGGCTGGGGCGACAGTGGGCTTGCCCCTTGAGTGCCTGGCTGACGATCTTTTGGCACGACCCACAGCACAAGCAGTCGCAGCCTTGGCGTTGCGAGGCTGGCATGCTGGCCAAACCGTGTTACCCGAGCATGCTGCCCCTGTTTATTTGCGCGACCGTGTGGCGTTTACCGTCGCCGAGCGGGCCTTGGGTGAAGGGGGTAATCCTCGTGCCTTGGCGCCCGGTCAGGCGGCCTTAGTGCCTATGACGGCAGCCGATCTGCCCGAAGCACTTGAAATCGAACGTGCGGTGCAGTCGTTTCCCTGGACTCTTAAAAACTTTGAAGATGCGCTGGCGGCAGGCTACGAAGCCTGGGTTTTACGTCACGAAGGTGAATTACTGGGGTTTTGTATCGCGATGCAGGCGCCTGACGTGGCGCACATCTTGGTGATCGCCGTCGCGCGCGAACATCAGCGTCAAGGCTACGCGCATCAGTTGTTGGCCCAAATCACTCGCAGCGCTCAGGCCCAAAGCGCAGAGGGCGTGCTGCTTGAGGTTCGTCCCTCAAACCACGCAGCACTCGCTTTTTATGCTCGCGAAGGGTTTAATCAGATCGGCATGCGCCGCGCGTACTATCCTGCAGGTCGAGGCGAACGCGAAGATGCGTATGTCTTGAAGAAAACCTTTGATCAATCTTAAGCCCCACTGAGCGGTATGACGCCAAGCCCTGATCCTAAACCCTTGCAATACTCGGCCTTGCAGCTGGCGTGGTTGCACGAGCTGGGTATTGATAAGCCTTGGCTGCCTGGCGACACGCGCGCGGTGCCTGCAGTGGGTGTTGGCGCGCAAACCGCGCTGCCGAGACAGACTGCAACGCAACCGCAAGCGGCTGTCTCGTCAAGCTCTGACGCAGCACCCTCTCACCAGTCAGCTCTTCAAGCCAGACAACCTGTCGGGATGGCGTCAGCGGCGAGCGAGGTAACAGCGGCATCGACAGCTGCAGCAACATCAGCAACATCAGCAACATCAGCAACATCAGCACCATCAGCACCATCAGCACCATCAGCAAAATCAGTACGCTCGTCGACTCGCGGCGCTGCAAGTCAGCCACAGCAAGCTGCAGCCCCCATGAGTGCCGTGAGTATCGCTGCAATGACGGCGCTGACAGCTGCCGCTGCCGCTGCGGCCCCCGATCTTGAAGCGTTAACGCTTGCGGCCAGTGCGTGTCAGGCCTGCGGCCTGTGTCGGCAGCGTGACCAAGTGGTGATGGGGCAGGGCGTGACACAGCCTGCTATTTTGGTAATTGGTGATGGCCCGGGCGAGCAAGACGATCGTAAGGGTCTGCCTTTTATGGCCGAGTCTGGCGCGTTGCTTGATCAAATGTTGTTAACCATTGGTAGCGCGCGTACGCGTGATGTGTATCTGACGAATCTTGTGAAATGTCGGCCTCCCGGAAACCGGCTTGCCCTGCGCGAAGAAGTCGCGGCTTGCCACTCGTATCTAGTGCGTCAGCTTGAGCTGTTGCGCCCCTTTAGTATTTTGGCGTTAGGGCGTGTGGTGGCGCAGTCCTTATTGAATACAGACGAGCCTTTGCAAAACTTGCGAGGCCGGGTGCATCAGCTTGAGGTGGCCGGGCAAACGATCCCTTTGGTTGCCAGTTATCACAGTGGCCATTTACTCAACCACCCTGCAGACAAAGCGGCAGCGTGGCAAGATTTGCAGCTGCTGCGTACGCTACGGCGCTAGTTCTGTTTCGTACTCGTGAGTTGCACCGCTTAGCGCCGTTGGAAGCCCCGCCCTTTAAGGCGGGGAGGATATCAAAGTGCTTTACCGTGCCCCTCTTGCCCGATCTGCTCAAGCAGGCCTGGATGATGTTTAAGGTTGCTTTTATTCCAGTAGATGATCAATAGCATCACGCCAGCGACTAACACGCCAAAGATCCCGATGATGATGCTGATCGACAACTGCAACCACAACAAAATGGTGTAAATCGCTACCATTAGCAAAATGTTCAATTGTTCATTGAAATTTTGTACGGCAATTGAGTGACCGGCTGACAACAACACGTGGCCACGATGTTGCAGCAGAGCGTTCATCGGTACGACAAAATAGCCAGAGGTCAAGCCAATCAAAATCAACAGAATATAGGCAACCCACGGCAGCTCGACGCCCATAAAATTGATTGTCCAAGAGGACTGGACAAAGGGCATCAATAGCACGATGAAGCCCATCGCCACGCCTAGTGGCAACACGGTTAAGGCGCGAGGTAGGGCGACTCGGCCGGCCAGCACTGCGCCAAAAATGGTGCCAATGGCCGTGATGCCCATCAAAATCGATGCCTGATCCAAGCGGTAGCCAAGATGGCTGCGACCCCACTCGATCACGATTAATTGCAATGTGGCACCAGCGCCCCAAAACAGTGTGGTGACGGCCAGTGAGATTTGCCCCAGCTTATCTTTCCAGAGGATTCGAACATAGCCCCAAAACGCTTTCATCAAGCCGAAGGGGTTTGTTTGCTGTTTAGGGTAAACAATATTGGTTTTGGGAATCATCAGCGTGCAGATTGCGGCCGCGGCATAGATCAGAGCGATCACTAAGATCGCCGCCTCAGCTGGTGTTTGCACAAAGCCCCTGATCCAGGGATGGGCGAGTAACCAGTCCGACACTGTCGGGGAGACAAGCACGCCCCCCACCAGGGTGCCCAGAATGATGGAGAGGATCGTCAGGCCTTCGATCCAGCTGTTGCCTTTTACCAGCTGCAACGGCGGCAGCATCTCAGTGACGATGCCATATTTGGCAGGCGAATACGCTGCTGCACCGATCCCCACCAAGGCGTAGGCTGCGCAGATCAGGTTGACTTGCCCACCCTCTGATAACCCTAAAAAAGCGTAAAAAAACATCAGGGCGCAGCCACTGACCTTGATGGCGTTGGTCACAAACATGACCCGACCTTTCGGGTAAGAGTCTGCAATGGCACCGACGAAGGCTGCCAGCAGCACGTATGAGGCCGCAAACCACCATTTCATCATGGGGGCCATCCAGTCGGGACCCTGCAGCTGCTGAATGAGCGCAATCGCAGCGATAAAAAGCGCGTTGTCGGCAAGCGAAGAAAGCGCTTGCGCCGCCATAACGGTAAAAAAGCCTCTGTTCACTTGGAGCGTCTTCTAAAAGGGGGTTAAGTTCAAAATACCGACGGAACCTTGTTTGGTTCGCAGGCTAGACCCGTTTTTGCCTGTCCGAGTATACCGACAGATCTTTTGTTGTTTAGTCAGAGCGCCAGCCTGCCACAATGCGGGATTTCGAGAAAAAAGAGAATGAGGGATTGCCCTTGGTACAGATTCGGGTAGAACAGCCATGCATGCTGATTGTCAAGGCTAAATTCGCCTCAGGCTGCGTTATGATCAAGGGTATTCCATCCCAAATTGTGTCTAACTATTGTGCGCCTGACCCAGATCAAACTTGCCGGCTTCAAATCTTTTGTCGATCCGACCGTGATCCCTACCCCCAGTCAGCTAGTTGGCGTAGTTGGCCCCAATGGTTGCGGCAAATCTAACATCATTGATGCAGTACGTTGGGTCATGGGCGAAAGCCGTGCGTCTGAGTTGCGCGGCGAATCGATGCAAGATGTGATTTTTAGTGGCTCAAGCCAGCGCAAAGCTTCGGCACGCGCCTCAGTTGAATTAGTGTTTGATAACAGCGATGGTCGCGCCACGGGTCAGTGGGCCAGTTATGGCGAAATCGCAGTGCGCCGGGTGTTGACCCGCGATGGCACCAGTAGCTATTTCATCAATAATCAACAAGTGCGTCGTCGCGATGTTTACGACATTTTTCTAGGAACAGGCCTAGGTTCGCGCGGGTACGCCATCATCGGTCAAGGCATGATTAATCGACTGATTGAAGCCAAGCCTGAAGAGCTGCGCGTCTACCTTGAAGAGGCAGCTGGTGTTTCGCGTTACAAAGAGCGCCGTCGTGAAACTGAAAATCGTTTATCAGACACGCGCGAAAATCTTGTGCGTGTCGAAGATATTTTGCGTGAACTTGGTTCGCAACTTGAAAAACTAGAAGGTCAGGCCGAAGTGGCACGCGAGTACCGTGGTCTGCAAACCGAAGGCGAAGCCAAGCAAAATGCGTTGTGGTTTTTAAAAGAGGCTGCGGCGCAAGAAGAGCGTGATCGTACGCAACAAAACATCGAGCGTGCCCATACTGAACTCGAAGCCTCAACAGCTGGCTTAAGGGCCAGCGAAGCTGCGCTTGAGTCTCGCCGCCAGGCGCATTATGCGGCGGGCGATGCCGTGCACGCCGAGCAGGGTGCTTTGTACGAAGCCAATGCCAAAGTCAGTAGCCTAGAGGCTGAGATCCGACACGTGGTCGAGTCGCGTAATCGTGTGCAAACCCGACGCGCGCAATTGCAGGTGCAAATCACTGAATGGGAGTCTCAACGCGAGCACTGCCAGCAACAAATATTGGATGGTGAAGACGAACTCGCCACCAGCGCTGCGCGGTCTGAAGAGGCACGTGACCTGGCCTTGGCCGCGCAAGCCGGTTTGCCTGAGATTGAAACCCGCGTGCGCGAGGCGTCGGCTCAACGCGAAGAGATGCGAATTGCGCTGGCGCGGGTCGAGCAAAGCCTGGCGTTGGCGGCTCAAACGCAACGCGATTCTGATCGTCAATTGCAGGCATTCGAGCTGCGTCGTGAGCGCTTGATGCAAGAATTAAAAGGTGTCGAGTCACCTGATCTGGCTGCGCTTGAGCAACTGACCGGTGACAAGCTTTCGTCTGAAGAACTTCTTGAAGAGGCGCAAGGCAAACTCGTTGAGCTTGAAGAACGTTTGCCGTTGGCAGATGCACAGCGCAACCAGGCGCAACAAACAGCTCTGGCTGAAGCCGAGGCCTTGGCTCGCTTAGATGCTCGCTTGTCTGCCCTAGTGCGCTTGCAAGAAGATGTGCAAAAGACAGGAGCCCTTGAGCCGTGGCTCGCCAAACACGAACTCACGACCTTGGGTCGTTTGTGGCAAAAGCTGCAGGTCGAAGCGGGTTGGGAGACCGCCATCGAGGCGGTGCTCAACGAGCGTATGACAGGCCTTGAGGTGCGCAACCTGGATTGGGCGCGAGCGTTTGCGGCCGATGCTCCACCCGCGCGCCTGGCGTTTTATCAATTGCCCGTGGCTGCTGCTGCTGCCTCAGCGCCTGCAGGCTTCACGTCTTTAACGTCGTTGCTGCGCATTAGTGATCCAGAGCTGCGCACCTTGCTACAAGCCTGGCTTGGGCACGTCTTTATTGCAAAAGACATCACCGAAGCGTTGGCCCTGCGTGCCTCGTTGCCCGCGGGTGCTTTGCTGGTGGTGCAGGGCGGGCACCTCGTTGACGCAAACAGTGTGCGCTTTTATGCCCCAGACTCTGAACAAGCTGGTTTATTGGCGCGTCAACAAGAGATCGAAAACCTGCAGCGCGAAATCAAGGCACGCCAGCTGATCGCAGATCAATCACGCTCGGCGGTGGCGCAGGCAGAATTCGCCTGGCAACAGGTGTCTCAAGCCTTGCCGCCGATGCGCCAACGTGTGGGTGAGGTCACCCGCCGTCTGCATGATTTGCAACTTGAGCACACGCGTCTGCTGCAGCAAGTTGAACAAACTCGTGAGCGTTCAGGTCGACTTGAGCAAGACTTGGCCGAAGTCGCCTCGCAACAAGAAGAATTACAAGCCACCAAAATCGAAGCCGAGACCCGTTTCGAAGAGCTCGATACTGAAATTGCCACCTTACAAGAGGCCTATTCAGAGGCTGAGATGGCTGGCGAGGCGTTGGCAGACGAAGCACAAACTGCGCGCGATCGCTTACGCGACCAAGAGCGTGGCGCCCAAGAGGCCGAGTTTAATGAGCGTGGGATTCGCGCTCGCATTGCCGAACTCCAGCGTAATCTGCAAGTGGCGACCGAACAAAATACACGCGCCAAGCAAGAACTGATTACGCTTGAGTCTGACCTCACCACACTAGACGCAGCAGCGGCCGAGGCTGGCTTGCAAGAGGCACTTGAGTTGCGTGCCGAGCGCGAAGAGGCTCTTGGTCGAGTGCGCATCGAGATGGATACGTTGGCCGCGCAGTTACGCGAGGCTGATGAAGAGCGTTTGACGCTTGAGCGCTCTCTTGAGCCGCGCCGTGAACGCATCATGCAATTGCAGTTGCAAGAACAAGCCGCTCGTTTGGCCGCTGAACAGTTCGCCGAGCAACTCAACGAGCGTCAGGTTGATCGTCTCGCTGTGCAGGCCTCGCTGGTCGATCAGCCAGAAGAGTGGTCGCGCCCGGCCTGGTTGCAAAGCGAAGTGCAACGTATCACGAAAAAAATCGAAAGTCTGGGCTCAGTGAACCTGGCAGCGCTTGACGAACTCAATGAATCGCGCGAACGTAAAGGTTACCTTGATGCGCAATTTCTTGATTTGCAGACTGCAATCAATACACTCGAAGACGCCATCCACAAAATCGATCGCGAAACCCGTGATTTGTTGCAGACCACCTTTAACGAAGTCAATACGCACTTCGGTGAGTTGTTTCCCAAACTCTTTGGTGGGGGCGAGGCACGACTGATTATGACCGGCGACGAGATCCTAGATGCCGGCGTTCAGGTGATGGCCCAACCACCCGGAAAACGCAATACCTCAATTCATTTGCTGTCAGGCGGAGAAAAAGCCTTGACTGCGACTGCCTTAGTGTTTGCGCTGTTCAAACTGAATCCAGCGCCTTTTTGCCTACTCGATGAGGTTGATGCGCCACTTGATGACGCGAACACTGAGCGTTATGCTAATTTGGTAGGCAGTATGGCAGAGCACACACAGTTTCTGTTTATTTCGCATAATAAAATTGCGATGCAAATGGCACGGCAATTGATTGGTGTCACCATGCAAGAACAAGGTGTATCAAGAATCGTGGCAGTTGATATTGAATCGGCGCTGCAACTTGCAGCAGAAGCGGCTTAATTCTAGGGTCTACACATGAGTGAGTTGCAGATCTATCTGATTGTTTTGGGCGCAGGCGTCATTTTGCTACTGCTTGGCTTTAATTGGATTCAAGATCTGCGTGTGCGCAAGCGCATGCAGGCTGAGCTACCGAAGATTGATCAAGACCCCCTGTTAGGGCAGCCCACTTTCAGTGAGAGTGGGCGTCGCGAACCCGGCCTCGGTGGCGGGGCGGTGGTGTTGCCCTTTACAGGTGGCGCTCAAGACACTGCGGATACCGACACGCTTGAACCTGACTCTGTCACAGAGGCAGTCATTGAGCTGACATTTCAGGGGCCGATGACGGGCGAAGATTTGGCGCCCTTACTGATGCCTTTACGTATCGCGGGTCGCAAAGCGGTTAGAGTGTTTGTGCAAAACGTGCAAGGTCAGCACGCGATGCAGATTGATCCTCAAGATCAATATATTTCGGTTCAGCTAGCGGTGCTGTTAGCCAACCGCAGTGGCCCGCTGAGCGCTATTGAATGGTCGCAAATTTTTACGCGCGCACAAACTTTAGCGGATCAGCTTGAATGCACGCTCGAGGCGCCCGAGCAACAGCAAGTGGTTGAGCTGGCGAGGCGTTTAGATCAGATCTGCGAGGGGCTCGATACGCAAGTCGGTTTGACTTTACTGTTGGCGGGTGTGCGTTCGGTGTCCGACGTAAGCAGTGCCGCACAAGCGATGGGTTTCGTGCCTTACATGGGGCGTTTTGCCTGGTGTGGTGATCATGGTTTTATATGTTTTACGCTTTCTCGCGCAGACGAAGAGTCGTTTGACGCTGGGATGGCCGGCGTTGATCGTCTAAGTTTATTGTTGGATATCCCGCGTAGCCCGGTCGATACTCGTGCGTTTGGCCGGATGGCTGAGATTGGCCAAGAGCTCGCGCGGCGCTTAGGAGCCGAACTGGTTGACGATCAAGATCGTGCGCTGCAACCGGGTGCCGAACTGTTAATTGATGAGCAACTTAAAACCGTCTATGTCAATCTTGAACATGCCGGCTTTAATGCGGGTGGTGCGCGCGCCCTGCGCGTATTTGTGTAACGTCTGTTGGGGCGTTGTATGACAGAAGCCCTT
>JARXAG010000101.1 GCA_029866055.1 Burkholderiaceae bacterium | reverse complement strand
AATGCGCGGCTTGTTAAAGTGTCGGACAAGAATGTTTTTTGCACGTAAGCCAGAGGCTAGGTCGACCCCTTTGTGACTAGGGTGCCGCGCAAACACGAAATTGGCGGCTGAGGGCAACACTTCAAAACCTAGGTTTTGCAGCCCAGCGGTTAGCGCGTCGCGGGTACGAATGACCGCGTTTCGACTCGTTTCAAAATACGCTTCGTCTTCAATTGCCGCCGTGGCACCGGCCAACGCCAGATTATCAAGCGGATACGAATTAAAACTGTTTTTGACGCGATCTAGGCCCTGAATAAGATCTGGGTGACCCAGCGCGTAACCCACACGCAGCCCAGCAAGCGAACGGGATTTTGACAACGTGTGCACCACCAACAGGTTCGGATATTTATCTATCAGGGCTGCAGCGGTTTGTGCACCAAAATCGACATAGGCTTCGTCTACCACCACCACAATATCTGGGTTGGCAGCAATAATTCGCTCGACCTCAGCAAGCGGGTTGGCGCAACCCGTTGGCGCATTCGGATTTGGGAAAATAATCCCACCAGCACGACCAGCATCTGAAGCACTTGTGCCAGCGGGCATTGCAGCAGTGGTTGCCCCAACGGAACCAGGCAAGTAGTCAGTGACAGCAATCTTGAAGTGCTCGTCTAAGGGAATCGCGCGAAACTGGATTTGATACAAGCCGCAATACACCGGATAAAAGCTATAGGTAATGTCTGGGAACCACACCGGAGCATCTTGTTTGAGCAAGGCATGAAACACGTGGCCCAGCACTTCATCAGACCCGTTGCCCACAAACACATGCTCGGGTGTCAAAGCAAAACGTTTGGCAATTGCCTGACGTAACACCAAGGCAGTTGGATCAGGGTAAAGGCGCAAGCTGTCGTTGGTATGCGCCGCAATCGCCGCCAGCACCTTGGGTGACGGTCCGTAGGGATGCTCGTTGGTGTTGAGCTTCACAAGATTTTGGATGCGGGGCTGCTCACCCGGCACGTAGGGGTCAAGGGTGGCGACCAGTTTGTTCCAGAAACGACTCATTGGGCTTAATTGTTATCTGCGTAAGGATTAAATGACGACTTGAACTCAATACGCAGCGGCGTACCAGCGAGCTCAAACGCGTCACGAAAGCGACCTTCAAGATAGCGACGGTACGAATCAGAGATCGCATCAAGCGCGTTACCGTGCACAATAATGAGGGGTGGATTTTGCCCGCCTTGATGCGCGTAACGCATTTTGGGCCTGAAAATACCTCTGCGTGGTGGGGGTTGCTGCTCGACCGCCGCTTGCAACTCGCGGGTGAGACGAGGCGTCGACAGTTTAGTAAACGCCGCAGCGTGCGCCAGGTTCACTGATTTGAGCACCGCATTGACACCCTGCCCGCGCAACGCAGAAATCGTGTGCTGCCGTGCAAACGACAAAAAGCGTAACTTCCGATCAAACTCACGTTGAATGCGCTCGCGTTGCTCGCTATCGAGGCCGTCCCATTTATTGATCGCCACCACCAGCGCCCGACCAGTTTCAAGAATAAAGCCGGCGATATGGGCATCTTGGTCTGAGACCTCTTGCTGGGCATCAATCATCAACAACACCACGTTGCTCGCCTCGATGGCCTGCAAAGTTTTAATCACCGAGAATTTTTCAATCGCCTCAAACACTTTGCCGCGCTTGCGCAAACCGGCCGTGTCGATCAGCGTGTATTTTTTGCCGCCACGATCAAACTCGATTTCAATCGCATCACGCGTGGTACCAGGCATATCAAACGCAATCACACGCTCTTCGCCAAGCAAGGTATTAATCAGCGTTGACTTACCCACGTTTGGGCGACCGACAATCGCAAGCTTAATGCGATGATCCACCACCTCGACGGGTTCAAAAAAATCGCTTTTAATTGCCTCTGCACTTGGCTCGACGTCATCGGCATCGTAGTCTTCAGGTTCGGGCTCTTGCCCAAGCCCCTCAAGGGCATGCTCGATCAAATCAGCAATGCCATCGCCGTGGGCAGCCGAAATCGCATAAGGCTGGCCCAACCCAAGCTCGTGAAACTCAGCAATAGCGCTGCCGTGCGCCATCCCTTCGGCCTTATTGACGCACAAGACCGCGCGTTGACCGAGCTTTCGAAGCAAGCGGCCAATGTCATGGTCGTGTGCGTTTAGGCCTGCGCGCGCGTCGACCAAAAAAATGACGACATCGGCCTCAGCAATCGCCTGCTTGGTTTGCCGCGCCATCTGGTGCAAAATCCCCGTTTTGGCAACAGGCTCGAAACCGCCGGTATCCACCACAATAAAGGGTTTGTCTCCGACACGACCCTCGCCATAATGGCGATCGCGCGTCAAACCAGAATAATCAGCGACTAGTGCCGCGCGCGAACGGGTTAGACGATTAAAGAGCGTTGATTTACCAACGTTTGGACGTCCAACCAGGGCGACGACAGGTTTAAGTGACACGAATTAGTTCAACCTAAGTAAAACAAGCAGGCCATCGCCCGACTGCACGAGAATACCTTGCGGAGTCGAGACGAGCGGCGCTTGGATAGCACCGCCCCCAACGAGAATACGAGCGAGTAACTGACCATCAGTCGGTGACAAGAAATGCACAAAGCCAGCAAGATCGCCTACTGCAACCGCACCAGGCAAGACCGCAGGGCTGGTAAGTTTGCGATTACGCAACGCATCTTGGCGCCAAGCTAAACCACCATTTTTCAGACCAAATGCCGAAATCGCATCATGCTCATTTGGCACGTACAGCTGGGTCGCGTCGAAGCCCAAACCCACTGAACTTGAAAAGTCTTTGCTCCAGACGGTACGCCCGCCTGCGGCAATATCAAAGCAGACCACACGGCCTTGAAAGGCCACCGCACATAACAGTGTTCCGGAGAGTGCAGGCAGGCCAACCACGTCATTGACGCGCTCAAGATCAGTTGAGCCTTTAGGCAGCGCAACGGTACCCTCCCACTGCACATCACCCGACACGGCGTTAATCGCAATGAGTTTGCCGCCAGGGATCGCACTGATCACTAAGCCCTCAAGCAACAGCATGCGCGCTGGTGCACGCAGGGCAAGTGCTGGGCCCGGACGCTGCACGCTCCAGATGCGCTCGCCAGTTTCAGCGTTAAACGCCTGGACTCGGTAGTCGCCGCTGCGAACCACGACCACACCCAACCCAACGACTGGTGGCACAGTGACTTCGCTTGAGGCTTTTGTGCGCCATTTGATCTGCCCATTATCGTCAAGTGCCACCACCGTGCCATCCGAGGTGACAACGGCCGTTGTTTTGCCATCGCTACCGACACCGGCCAATAATTTTTTATCAACCTTGGCCAACCAAACGGGGGCACCCGAAGCAAGATCAAACTTGCCAACCGACCCATCCGCAGCAGCCGCATACACAATCGAACCAACCACCTCTGGAACAAACCCGATTCCTGAACCCTTACCAATCTGCGCTTTCCAGCCGATACTTGCCGACAGCCCCGGTTTGTATTCAGTTAACGGCGTCGGGTTATAGCGACCATCATCACCGGTCCAGAGCGCGCAACCCGTCACTGCCGACAGCAAAGCCGATAACAAGACCAAACGAACCCACTTGGCGTTAAACAATAAAGACATCGTTATGCTCCGAGCGCATCAAGTTTAAGTTTGACTAATTGAGAAAAGGCCGACATCGTCACGCACCAAGCGCATCGAGCTTTAGCTTGACGACCGGGGTTAACGGATGCGCCACGCCCAACGCCTCAACAGCTTGCGTCCAGGCTTCGCGGGCAGCGGCCCCTTTACCCTGTGCTGCCAAAATATCGCCCCGGCGATCTGCATAGAGCCCAACAAAAGGCGTGGGCGGATCAGTCAGTTGCAACAGAGCAGCGTCGAAATCTTTTTGTTCAAGCAAGATGCCGGCCAGACGCAATTTAGCCACTGGTAGCAGCGTTAGGTTTTTGGTTTGAACCAGCCATTCGAGTTGCGAACGCGCCGCTTGCAAGTCGTTACGCGAAGCTAATGCTGAAGCCGCGACTAACGCACCACGCGCCGCATAATCGGTTGCAGCAAACTCTGAACGCAAGGTTTGCATCGCCGCATTGATCCGAGCAATCGATTCGTCACCCTGTTGGCGACCGGCTTCTTCAAGCGCCTCAAAATAGCCGCGGGCTTGCACAGACTTGCTGGTTTCGTACCACTGCCAACCTCGCCAGCCACCTAACGCAGCCATGGCAACCACCAATACGGTCAAGACCGCAGTACCATATTTAGCCCACCACGCGCGTAATTGGTCGAGTTGTTCTTGTTCGTCGATATCGTATGCCATGCTTAATTAACCTTGTCTTTCAAAAATGCCACTAAATCATCGAGCGGAACAGAGAACTGTGCCGCGTCTGAGGTTTGGGCGACGGCGCGCAACATCTTGACCGAGGCGACCCCAGCCGCCAACTCGTCACCCCCAAGAATAACCGCAATCGACGCTGCGCTTGCATCTGCCCGTTTGAACTGAGACTTAAAGCTAGCGGCGCCCGCATGGACAATCACCGACATGCCCGCATCACGCAGCGACTCGGCCAACAAGGCTGCACGGCGCTGCGCCTCATCGCCTTGATGAACCACGTACACCTCGCACTCTGGCAAGGCAACTTCGGGTTGATATTGCCCCCAAAGATCGAGCAGACGTTCGATGCCGATGGCAAAACCCACGGCTGGTGCAGCTTTGCCGCCCAACAGCTCGATCAGACCATCATAGCGCCCGCCACCACACACCGTAGCCTGCGCACCCAGTTTGTCAGTCACCCACTCAAAAACCGTTAAGTTGTAATAATCAAGCCCGCGCACCATCCGAGGGTTTAAGCGATAGGGCACACCCGCATCGGTCAAGCGTGCGCAAACACCGTCAAAATGGGCTCGCGAGGTTTCGCCTAAAAAATCAAACAGTTTGGGGGCCGAGTCGGCCATCGCCTGCATGGCCGGATTTTTAGTGTCTAGCACTCGCAACGGGTTGGTGTACATCCGCCGCAAACCATCTTCATCCAAAATATCTTTGTGCTGTTCAAGGTGAGTGATCAATGCGGCACGATGTGCAGCACGTTCGTCACCCTGCCCCAAAGAATTAATCTCTAACTCAATATCAGTGATCCCTAGCAGCTTCCAGAGCCTTGACACCATGACAATTAATTCAGCGTCGATATCGGGGCCCGCCAAACCTAGCGCCTCAACGTCAATCTGATGAAACTGCCGATAACGACCACGCTGCGGGCGTTCATGTCGAAACACCGGGCCCATGGCGTACACGCGTTGTGGCCGGTCATACAAAAGATTGTGTTCGATTGCCGCACGCACCATGCCAGCGGTGAACTCGGGCCGCATGGTCAACGACTCGCCGTTCAGCGAATCGGTAAAGGTGTACATCTCTTTTTCGACAATATCGGTCACTTCACCAATACCGCGCGTAAAGAGACGAGTGTGCTCAAGAATCGGGGCACGCATATTGCGATAACCGTAGGCACGCAGCCACTCACGCACCAGCGCTTCGAGCTGCTCCCAACGCGCTGAAGCACCGGGCAAGGCATCGTTCATACCGCGGATTGCGGTGACTTTTGTAAAAACTTGGGTCATGTCTTAACTTTGATTGGCTCGCGAGCCATAGCGACGCGAGACGTACTCTTGAACAATCGTTTGAAATTCTTCGGCAATGTGATCGCCCTTCAGGGTAACCGTGCGCTGCCCATCGACAAACACCGGTGCCGCTGGCACCTCGCCCGTACCAGGCAAGCTGATACCCAAATCGGCGTGTCGGCTTTCGCCAGGCCCGTTCACCACACACCCCATCACAGCAACGTTCATTGATTCAACGCCTGGGTATTGATTTTTCCAGAGCGGCATTTGCTCACGCAGGTAAGTCTGAATGCGATCGGCTAACTCTTGAAACACCGTGCTACTGGTGCGGCCACAACCTGGGCATGCGATCACCATCGGCGTAAAAGCACGTAGGCCCATCGTCTGCAAAATCTCTTGTGCAACCACAACTTCACGCGTGCGATCGCCGCCGGGCTCTGGCGTCAGCGAGATTCGAATCGTGTCACCAATGCCCTCTTGAAGCAGCACGCTCAGCGCGGCTGTCGAGGCCACAATGCCTTTGCTACCCATGCCGGCTTCGGTCAACCCTAGGTGCAAGGGGTAGTCACAACGTGCCGCTAAATCGCGATAGACGGCGATGAGATCTTGCACGTGACTGACTTTGCACGAAAGAATGATGGCGTTGGGGCTTAACCCGAGCTCTTCGGCGCGTTGAGCGTTGCTAATCGCCGAAACCACCAACGCATCACGCATGACGGCTTGCGCACCAAGCGGCGCCGCAAGCTTGCTGTTGTCATCCATCATGCGAGCCAGCAGTTCGTGATCAAGGCTACCCCAGTTCACGCCAATACGTACCGGCTTGTTATAACGACATGCAACCTCAATCATTTGCGCAAAATTATCGTCGCGCCTTTTGCCGCCCCCCATATTGCCGGGGTTGATGCGATATTTGGATAGCGCCTGCGCGCACTCGGGAAACTGCGTCAGCAGTTTATGCCCGTTGTAATGAAAATCACCGGCCAGGGGCACTGGTATCCCCATGCGATCAAGGTGCTCACGGATGGCCGCGACTTCTTTTGCGGCCTCGGGCGTATTGACGGTAATACGCACAATCTCAGAGCCGGCGAGGGCAAGTTCTTTGACTTGGATGGCTGTGGCGACAGCATCTGCGGTGTCAGTGTTTGTCATCGACTGCACCAGCACCGGCGCTTGCCCACCGATCGACCACACTTTGCCGCCCCACTCTATCGGCACAAGCCGCGTGTGGTGACGAGCAAGCGCCCCCACCAACACGCCAGTCGACTGAGGCACAGAGCTGCTCTCGGTCAAGGCTGTACGCACTAACTCGTTCATTTTGTCCAGGCCCCAAGCCATGCAGGCAACCACGCCGAGGGAATCAAGCCTTGCCACACAGCAACGCCCGCTGCCACCAACGCCAAGATGACGATCAACACAAACCACAACACCGAGCCACCTTGCGTGTGTTCAATTTCGTGCGCGCCCAGTGTGCGAGTCGACGTGTGGTTTGCAATGCCGCCCTGAACACTACCGATATAGGGTTCGAGCATCGCCTCAAGGGGCCTCGAATCAATCTCTAACAATTTGGCGTAATTTTTGACCAGGCTTTTTAACGGCAGCCCTCGGGGCAGGCTTTCAAACCGTTCGGATTCGAGCGCGTCGATCAGTTTGGCCGGATACTTGAGCCGCACTTCAACATCGTGCAGCGACAAACCTTTTGACACACGCAAGCTACGTAATGAGCCAGTCGAAATGATCAATTCATTTTGAACGGGCGGGGATTCTTCACGCAACGGATTTTTCAATTCGACATCGGTCATGCTCGAACCTCTTTTATCGGAATCGATCGTTTCAAGGCCATTGTTTCGCTTAAACGCGTACGGTCTTGGACTTCGCCTGCCAATTGCCCGCAGGCCGCATCAATATCGTCGCCACGGGTTTTGCGCACCGTGGTGACAATACCGGCATCGCTCAGTATCTGAGAGAACGTCTTAATACGCGCGGCAGCTGAACGCTTAAGCCCTGAAGCAGGAAAGGGATTAAAAGGGATAAGGTTCAGTTTGCAGTGCACGCGGCGAACAAGGTCAACAAGTTCGTGTGCATGCTGATCAGAATCATTCACGCCATCAAGCATCACATACTCGAAAGTAATGAAATCGCGTGGCGCAAACTCAAGATAACGCTCGCAGGCAGCGAGCAACTCAGCAAGCGGGTATTTTTTATTCAAAGGTACCAACTGATCGCGCAACGCATCGTTAGGAGCATGCAAAGACACGGCCAGTGCCACAGGGCAATCTTGCGACAGACGATCCATCATCGGGACGACACCCGAGGTAGAAACGGTGACGCGACGACGTGACAGGCCATAGGCGTTGTCATCGAGCATCAACCGAACCGCAGTGACCACGGGATCGTAATTGAGCAGGGGCTCGCCCATGCCCATCATGACAACATTGCTAATCACTCGCGTATCAGCGATTTTCTCGCCGGCCGACAGCCTGGACGAATCAAGGTCTTTTAAGAGCTCGTGGCGCGCCCACCAAAGCTGCCCGACGATCTCGGCAGCCGTGAGATTGCGATTAAAACCTTGATGGCCTGTTGAGCAGAAGCGACAGCCAACGTTGCACCCAGCTTGGCTAGAAATACAAAGCGTGCCGCGATCGTCTTCGGGGATAAATACCGATTCAATCGCGTTGCCCTGACCAACGTCAAATAACCACTTGCGAGTGCCGTCACTTGAGCGCTGCTGTGTGAGCACTGTCGGCGCCTGCACCACGCACTGTTCGGTGAGCTGGGCGCGAAAATCGCGCGCCAGGTCGGTCATATCCTCAAAGCAGCTTGTATTGCGCTGATGCACCCACTTTTGCAATTGCCGGGCGCGAAACGGCTTGCCCCCCCACTGCCCCACTAATTGGGTCAGTGCCGGGGCATCAAGCCCAAGCAGATTGATCGGTTCAGGATGCATGCAGAGCGAGCCACTTTTTCAGTCAACCGAATTAACGGCTGTGGATGTTGATTTCAGGAAAGAAAAACGCGATCTCGACTGTCGCGGTTTCTGGCGCGTCAGAGCCGTGAACGGCGTTGGCATCGATGCTGTCAGCAAAATCTGCGCGGATCGTGCCTTTTTCTGCTTTCTTAGGATCAGTCGCGCCCATCAGGTCGCGATTGGTTTGAATGGCGTTTTCGCCTTCAAGGGCTTGCACAAAAACAGGGCCCGAGATCATGAAATCGACCAGGTCTTTGAAGAAAGGGCGTGCACTGTGCACAGCGTAGAAACGCTCGGCATCAGCACGTGACAACTGAATCAGACGCGCTGCAATGACTTTCAAGCCTTTGGCTTCAAAGCGCGAAACAATTTGACCGATCACGTTCTTTGCAACGGCATCGGGCTTAATAATCGATAGGGTACGTTCGACAGACATGTAAAACTCCAAGATTTCTCAATAAAAACAGGGACTTTGCTTACGCCCACCGTAGCCAGATATTCTACCACGGCACTAAACTCGACAACATCCTAAAATAGCAGGCTTGAACTGAACTTTTGCCGGCCTGACTTTAGGCTTGGCGCACTGCCTAACACTTGCGGAACACTATGAACCAGCCCAACCCACTACCCGATGTGGATCTCTCAAAAAGCTTCGAACCAGCCGAGATCGAAGCCCGTTGGTATCCCGAGTGGGAGCGCCGAGGCTATTTTGCCGCAGGTCAGCATGTTCAAGTCGCTACCCCTGGCGCTGCAGCAGCCGCACCAGCACCCGCCTACGCCATTCAGTTTCCACCCCCAAATGTCACGGGCACGCTGCACATGGGGCATGCGTTTAATCAAACGATCATGGACGGCCTGATCCGCTACCACCGCATGCTAGGGTGTGACACGGTGTTTGTGCCAGGTACCGATCACGCAGGCATCGCGACTCAAATTGTGGTCGAACGGCAGCTCGATGCGCAAAAGGTCTCGCGCCACGACCTCGGTCGTGAAAATTTCATCAAAAAGGTCTGGGAATGGAAAGACGTCTCAGGTAGCACCATTACCAGCCAGGTACGACGACTCGGCGCCTCGGCCGACTGGCCGCGTGAATACTTCACGATGGATGCGCAAATGTCTGAAGGTGTCGTTGAAACCTTCGTGCGTCTACACAAGCAAGGCCTAATCTATCGCGGCAAGCGCTTGGTGAACTGGGATCCCAAACTCATGACAGCGGTGTCTGACCTTGAGGTGCAAGCGGTCGAAACCGAAGGGCATTTGTGGCATATCCAGTACCCGTTTGTCGATGGCCCACAAACGATTACGCAAGCTGACGGTACGGTACAAACACTATCGGGCATGACGATTGCCACCACGCGCCCCGAGACCATGCTGGCCGATGGCGCGTTATGTGTGCATCCCGATGACGAACGCTACAAGCACCTCATCGGCAAAATGGTTGATCTGCCGTTATGCAACCGCCAGATTCCAATTATTGCCGATAGCTTTGTGGACCAAGCTTTTGGTACCGGCTGCGTCAAAATCACCGGCGCCCACGACTTTAACGATTATGCCTGCGCGATGCGCCATGGTTTGCCGTTGATCGTGATTTTTACGCTCGATGCGAAAGTCAGCGATCAGGCGCCAGCGCAATTTCAAGGCATGGATCGTTTTGATGCCCGTCAGGCCGTTGTCGCTGAACTTGAAAAACAAGGTTTTTTGGTTAAGGTTGACGCACACAAAATGATGCAACCACGCGGTGACCGTAGCGGCGCCGTGCTTGAGCCCATGCTGACCGATCAGTGGTTTGTGGCAATGAGCAAACCTGCACCGGCCGACACACTTCATCCTGGCAAAAGCATCACTGAGGTTGCCCTTGAAGTTGTGGCAAAGGGAGAGGTGCAGTTCTATCCTTCAAACTGGACAACCACCTATAACCAGTGGCTTGAAAACATCCAAGACTGGTGCATTTCGCGTCAATTATGGTGGGGCCATCAGATCCCAGCGTGGTACGCGGCCGATGGTCAAGTGTTTGTTGCGCACACCGAGGCAGAGGCCGTTAGTCAGGCCGCAACCGCTGGCGTGACCGGCCCACTCACGCGCGACCCAGACGTGCTTGACACCTGGTT
>JARXAG010000199.1 GCA_029866055.1 Burkholderiaceae bacterium | reverse complement strand
GAAGCGAAGCTCTGGCTTCTTGACGAGCCCGCCTCAGGCTTAGATCCTCGCTCTTTTGATCGCTTCGTGACCTTGTTACGCGATTATGCCAAGCGTGGAATCACAATCTGCATTATTGAACACAACCTTGACATCGTGATCAAACTTTCGGATCGCGTCGCGTTTTTAGATCAAGGCAAACTCCTTGCTCAAGGCAGTTCAGAAGACATCTTAAAAGATCCGCACCTGGCAGCCATCTACTTTGGAGAGCGCGCATGACCGCGGCTAATTTTCTTGAAGCCAAGAACCTGCGCGTTGGTTATGGCGGCAGGCCTGTGCTTGAAAACTTTAATGTGAGCCTTGGCTACAACGAAGTGCTCTGCCTGATCGGGCACAATGGCGCCGGTAAGTCGACGTTATTGAAGGCCTTGTTTGGCCTTGTTCCGCTTGCCGAAGGCACGATTACCCTTGAAGGCAACACGATTGCTAAGCCCGATCCGCGTGGCATGAACGCAGCAAGTATCGCGATGGTGCCCGAAGGTCGAGGCGTCTTTCCAGGCTTAACCGTTGCCGAAATCATGCGGCTGGGCTTTTGGGCGAACGGCATCCCCGCAGGCGAGCAGGCTGCACGGCTTGAGTGGGTGATGAGCGTGCTCCCGATGATCAAAAAGTTTTATATGCAGCGCGCAGGCACTCTGTCGGGCGGCCAGCAACAAATGGTGTCTTTAGGCCGTGCCTTGCTTGGCCAGCCTCGCTGCCTCTTGCTCGACGAGCCTTCGATTGGCTTAGCGCCAAAACTTTTTCAAGATTTGGCGGGTCCCTTACGCGCCCTCCAACAAGAACGCAAGATGTCGATCTTGATCGTCGAACAAAATATCCGCGAAGCACTCAAAATTTCAGATCGTGTCATCGTCATGAAATCGGGACAATTGATTCGTGAAGGCACACCCGAGGCCTTTAGCAATAATGCTGATCTGATGGAACTTTATTAATACTTTTTGGCTGGCCATGTTGCACAAAGATCGCTATTCATCTGTCGCAACTGAGCGCCTTGCAGCAGAGCCTTTATTGACATGACGCATTCTTATACCTTGCGCTCGGTCTATGAGCATCACCTCCTTGAAGCACCCAATGCGACCATGCTGATCCAAGAGGGTCAGCACATTTCGTATTGGCAGTTTGAACAACTCGTACAAGACACTGAAACATGGCTCGGTCAACAAGGCGTTAAGCGAGGCGATCACGTTGCCGTTTGGCTCATCAACCGCGTTGAATGGCTTGCTATCTTTTTTGCGCTTGCGCGTTTGGGTGCCACACTGGTTGCCGTCAATACAAAATACCGCAGCCACGAAGTGCACTACATCTTGGCAAATTCGCATGCTCAATTTTTAATCTTGCAACTCAATTTTCGAAAAATTGATTTTGCCGAGGTGATTAAAGGTGTTGATGCAAGTAATTTGACGCATCTCAAGACGATCATGATGGTCGATGCAGATGACAACACGCCCCCGACTCTGTTGGGCCGACCGGTTGTACGCTTTTTGCCCACGCTCGCAAAACCGTCGGCTAGATCTTCGAGTGATCCGCCCAAAGCGTTCAGCGACGCATCACAGCAACGCACAACGGTTGATTCTTTCGAACAGACGCAGCCCGATACCCACGCGTTTGCACAACCAGAACCAAATTCAGACCATACTCAATCCTCAACGCTTGAAGACCTGCCCGTTATTTTTTTCACAACCTCGGGCACCACGAAAGGCCCAAAGCTTGTCGTACACACGCAAAAGACTCTCAGCGAGCACGTACGACACATCGCGACAGGCTATCAGTTCGGCGCACCCGGTGATGCGTTACTGACCGCTCTGCCGCTCTGTGGCGTGTACGGGCTAGATAGCGCGTTGGCTGCTATTGCAGCAAGAATGCCCGTCGTGTTGATGGATTTTTTTGACGTTGCTTCGGCTAGTCAGTTAATCAAGCAGCACCAGATCACACATATTTTTGGTAGCGACGAAATGCTGCGTCGCTTTGCAGAACAAAACCCAGAGCCCATCGCCTTTACCTCGCTCAAGCTGTTTGGTTTTGCGGCCTTTAGTGCACGCTTCATTGAACTCGCCCAAGAGTTAATCCCGCGAGGGTTTCCGATGCGAGGCCTTTATGGCTCGAGCGAAGTGCATTCATTGTTTTCAGCACAGCACCCTGAGCTACCGCTCGAAGAGCGCGTGCTAGGCGGAGGCACACCAGCGGCCGGCGCGCGCACGTCAGTGCGAGTACGCGACCCTGATACGCTAGAACTCTGCGCCGCGGGGCTGTCGGGCGAACTCGAGATCAAGGCACCCACTTTATTCAAAGGCTATTTCAATAACCCCGAGGCCACTGCTCAAGCGTTTACCGAAGATGGCTACTTCAAAACGGGTGATCTAGGCTACCTGCGCGGTGATGGTAGTTTTGTATACCAATCGCGGATGGGTGACACGATGCGACTAGGGGGCTTTTTAGTAGACCCGACTGAAATCGAAGATGTTTTAGCCGCACAACCCGACATTGAAAGCGCTCAAGTGGTGGGTGTCGAGATCAACGGTCAGCCGCGTGCCGTGGCCTTCGCGATCGCAAAAAATAAGCAATGCCCACCCGATACGAGTGCAACCCTCAAGGGTGTCGCAAAAACACTCGCTGCTTTTAAGATCCCCGCACACCTTTGGTTTGTTGACGAGTTTCCAACAACAGCCAGTGCCAACGGACAAAAATTTCAGCGCGTCAAACTCAGAGAGCTTGCGCTAAAAAAGTTACGGCAAGGCTAAGGCCCTGACTTACTTAGCCACACCCGGCTCGTAACGCGCCCCCAACCGTAGCGCTTCAGCCCTTAAAAATTCAAGCGCTAAGGCAGCCGGCTCAGGGTCACCCTTTACACCCAACTCAATGTGGGGTACCCCGCCACCCTCACCCACAGAAGGCAAACTAAACGCGCGCACACCTGGCCACTTTTGCTCGAGTGCTTCGAGTGCAGGCGTGATCCGCGATTCGGGCATGCCATAGACCAAGAATGAATGTTCGACCTGCTGGTTTTTGTGATGTAAGTGCGCATAGCGGCTATCAAGCGTCGCCTCAAGCATCGGCCAGGCCATCACCGGAAACCCTGGCACAAAGGTATGGTTTTGAATGAAAAACCCAGGGATCCGATTAAACGGATTGACCACCGCCTCGCAACCTTGCGGAAAATAGCCCATCTGCAAGCGCTGCTGATTTTCAGGAGCATTGATATCCGGATTGCCCCCGCCCTTGGCGGCAGTTTCGGCCACTCGCAGGCCAATCTGCTCAGCGGCAAAGGGGTGTAAAGCCAAAGGCAATTTCAGCGCGGCGGCAGCCGCCTGACGAGTATGGTCATCGGGCGTGGCGCCGATCCCACCACAGCTAAACACGATATCGCCCGACGCAAAGCTGCGCTCAAGGGCCGCGGTCAGCAAGGCACGATCATCAGACAAGACTTCGACCCACGACAACTGCAAACCACGCGCGCTCAATAATTCGATCACCTTAGACATATGCTTGTCTTGCCGGCGACCTGACAGAATTTCGTCACCAACGATAATCAACCCAAACCGCGCGGTGTCTTGAGAAGCAGACATGATGTTTCCAGTAAAAATTGAAGTCAATCAAATTTGAGAATAGTCGACATTTCAGCACAAATGCGAAGGCCTTGGTCGACTTATGGCGGGTCAGCCTCAAACATTTAGTGCATTTCGCTACGCAGCTGGCGCAAGCTTGCTAGTCCGTAGTGTGTGTAGACCAGGCCCGAGAAGACTGGCAGAAACACCCAAGCCGGCGGGAATAAATTCAAACACGCACAGAACAAGCCAATCACCCAAAACCCAGTGCCGTGACGTGCCAACAGAATTTTTCGCTCGGCCGCGCTGGCGTGCTCGACAATCGAGTCAAGCCGCATCATGCGAGAAAAGGCAAAAGTCCACCACAAAAGCGACACCAATAAGCCCAGAGGTGGAAACAACCAAAAGGGCAGCGTTAATACCCAGCCCAACATAAAGACCACACTCACCCATAGTGCGTTCCAGAAGCTGACGACAAAGCCATATTCACCCTGCTTG
The DNA here is from genome assembly GCA_029866055.1 of Burkholderiaceae bacterium. Lineage (GTDB taxonomy): Bacteria > Pseudomonadota > Gammaproteobacteria > Burkholderiales > Burkholderiaceae_B > Zwartia. Next base: position 35,397 of record JARXAG010000199.1, on the reverse strand, counting down.
GCCACATCGGCATAGCGGTGGCGCGACAAATGGGACACCACTAAGGGCATCACAAACACAGCAGCAACGGCCAGGCCCAGAATCCCCGAAGCGGGCAACAGCAGCAAGAGGGCAGTGAGGCTAAGCAACCAAGCCTTGACCGACAATAACGAAAACAAACCGAGCGACACGAGCCATTCATTTGCGTCAATCAGCAGACTAGAATCCGTCACTTGCTGGTTCAACCAAGCAGTGAGTGGACCAAGTGCCACTGAGACCAGCACAATCACAGCCCCCAGCACAATCAAAAACGGCATCAACATGGCGAACAACATGCGAGGGTGGCATTGCGAAGCCAGTGCGCGACCAAATGCCTGACCTACCCCTTGTAAGCCGAACGATTGCTGCGTGGCTGGGGGTTGTTGGGTTGTTTGGGTTGGATTCAACGTGAAATTCTCCGAGAGACAGATGGTGCAATGGGCAGCCGCACTGGGCCGGCGACCCTAATCAGGCACACAAACGAGGCTATCATAGACAAACCTGATCCTTTGCGCTGCCGAAAACGTGTTTCTTCCAAACTCGCCAACACTTGCCCAAGCCCTTGAGCGGCCAGAGCTCACTATCGTCTTGTGTTTTTGTGCGGCCTGGTGCGATGCCTGCAAAGCCTACCAACCAAAATTCGAAGCGCTCGGCCAACAACATCCCGACGTTTGTTTCATCTGGGCAGACATTGAGGATTATCCCGAACTGCTGGGTGATGAAGATGTTGAGAATTTTCCGACGATCGCAATTGTGCAAGAGGCTCAGATTCGTTTTATGGGGACCTTGCTGCCTCATATCGAGCACCTAAACCGCTTGATTGAGACCATGCACGCGCCAGGTCGGCCGCAAAGCACAAGCTTGCCCGAAGACTTGATTGAGCAGTTAAAAACACTTAGTCAAAAAACCTAATTTCAGCGTTGACGCTTAGCCTTCAAACTGGCGCTTAACTATCGCTTCGTTCAACCAATCTTCAAGCTAGCGCTTAATCAGGCTTTTTTTGCGCAGCACCGAGCAGCAAACCCACCGGGCGCTTCGTTAACAACGAATGCTTTTTCAAAGACGTCGCGGGTGCCTGTGCAGCGGCAGCCAACGAGGCGGCCGAAGGCTGATACGGTTTTGTAAAGAAATCATCAAGAGGCTTGGCTGGCGCACTGTAGCGACTGGGGCGCGCACCGCGCTCTGCGCGATCACTTTGAGAGCTGCGCCCGCTTGAGCTACGCTCTGAGCTTGAGGCGCCAGAGCTACGCTCTGAACCAAAACTCGAACGACCGGTACGCGGCTCGTCGCGTGAAGAACCCCGAGCTAGTAACTCGCCCGGGATCTCGAGCGTGCCACGCACAATCGAACTTTTAATGAGCTTTTCAATATCGAGTAGATATTTTTCTTCGGACGGAGCAAACAATGAGATCGCTTCGCCCAACGCCCCCGCGCGACCTGTGCGGCCAATGCGATGAACGTAATCTTCGGCACTATGCGGCAAATCGTAATTAATGACACAAGGTACACCCGCCACATCGAGGCCACGCGCAGCCACGTCGGTAGCGACCAACACTTCGAGTTCACCCGCCTTAAAGGCCTCAAGCGCCTTCATTCGATCGGCTTGTGTTTTGTCGCCATGAATCGATTCGGCACGTACGCCGTCGAGCTCGAGTTGACGCGCTAAGCGACCAGTACCAATTTTGGTGTTTGAAAACACGATCACTTGCTTCAGGCCGCGCGATTTCACCAAATGCACCACGGCTGCCCGTTTAGCATCGCCCGACATGGCGTACGCAATTTGCGTGACAGTGTCGGCGGTGGCATTGCGACCTGCCACTTCAATTTCAATTGGGCTATTTAAATAGGTGCGACCAAGTTTGCGAATATCGTTGCTAAACGTGGCCGAGAACAGCAAAGTTTGCCGAGGAGTGGGCAACAGACGAATGATTCGCTCGAGATCAGGCAAAAAACCCATGTCAAGCATTCGATCGGCCTCGTCCAAGACCAAAATGCCGACCTGACTGAGATTGACATTGCGCTGCTCAACGTGATCAAGCAGACGCCCAGGCGTCGCGATCAACACTTCGCAACCATTACGCAAGGCCTCTTTTTGCGGATTAATATCCACCCCGCCAAATACCACCGTCGAACGCAGCGGCGTGAGCTTGCCGTAGCGCTTCACACTGTCAGCAACCTGATCTGCAAGCTCGCGAGTGGGCGTCAAAATCAAAGCTCGCACAGGATGGCGGGCAGGCGAAGCGCTGCTGTTGGCAAAGGCCATCAGACGATGCAAAATCGGCAACGTAAACGCAGCAGTTTTGCCTGTGCCTGTTTGGGCGGCGCCCATGACATCTTGCCCGGCCATCGCAAGCGGAACTGCTTGCGCCTGAATCGGAGTGGGTATCGTGTAGCCGGTATCAAGCACGGCTTGTAACAGCGCTGGATGCAATCCAATTTCAGAAAAAGTGGGGATTGCTGCGACAGGTGTATCGGTTGGTTGTGTAGTAGAGGTCAAGTAGTTTGTATGATTGAAGTCATTGAATTATTTAAGGAAACGCCTGTTAGTGTACTCCAGTCGAGCACTTCAGTTCGGGATTCCCCTTAGCTAACCCTCTAATCTACGACTCTTTGCGACCCTAAAACAACAGTAATAATCCGCGCAGCGACCATAAAGTCAGCATCCCAGACAAAATCACGAGTAAGCCATTACGAGTGAATAAAAACACCAAGATCGACACGCCCGCGGCCAAAAACTTGAGGTCAAACTGAGGCCCGGTCTGCACAGTCCAAGGTAGTACATCAGGAACAATGATTGCCACCAGTGCCGCGAGCGGCGCATAGCGTAGCGCGCTGCGCAATTTGGGTGGTAGCGGAAAATAATGACCAAACACCAGATAACCGGTTCGACAGATCACCACGCACAAGGCGAGCAGCAAGATCGCTGAGTACAGATAGAGCGTGTCACCCATCAGGCCCGCCCGCGCGGATGTTGCTTGGCTTCAGCCCACATGCCGACCAAGATCCCCACCACGACGGCCGCCAGCAGACCTAAACGCAAAGGTAAGGTCTGCGCCACCCAGGCCACCACGGCTGCGGCCAACACAGACAGGATGATTGGTCGGGTATTGGCCAAGGGCAACATCAGGGCGAGCAAAGCTAGCGTGGCAGCAAAGTCGAGCGACCAAGAATCTGGCACGACAGCGCCTAAGCTGATACCGATCAAAGACGTGATTTGCCACAGAAACCAAGACGGAATCACTGCCCCAAGAAAGAACCAGTGTTGCTCGAGCGTGCCCTTGCGAGGCGCATCGTGAAAACGGGGCATAAACGCGACAAAAGCAATATCAACAGCTAGATACCCCATGACCAACCGCTTGCGCCATGACAAATCTTTGAAATAAGGATGCAATGCCGCACCGAAAATCACAAACCGCAAATTCACAATAATGCCCGCAGCAAAAATCAGCCATAAAGGCGCCCCAGCAGCCATCAAAGGCAACGCGGTCAATTGCGCCGAGCCCGCATACACCAGTAGCGACATCGCCGCCGCAGTCTGGTCGGTCAAGCCCGAGCGCGACATCGCAACGCCAGTGACGATCCCCCAGATAGTCAACGCCACTAAACCGGGCGCAATCGCTCGCAGGCCCAGTAAAAACCCTGCACGTTTTTGCTCGCGCAGAGAGATCAAGGAAGTGGGAGTCGTCAACAGATCCAACAATTTTTTGCGTCTTTGAAACAATTGCCGCTATTGTAGACCGCGCCCTTGGTACACTGTTCGCATCCATTTTTTCTTTGAGATTCGCGATGACGCAAGCCCCTGCCTCTGGCAAAGATCAAGCTCCGGTGCAAGTCGGCGCTGCCGATCTGCCCCTGCATTGCCCCGGTCCACGCGCGCCCCTCTGGAGCATGCACCCGCGCGTATTTCTTGACGTAACACGCACCGGCGCTGTCAATTGCCCTTACTGTGGCACGCAGTATCAGTTGGCTGCGGGCACTGTTGTGCACGGTCATTAAGGGCCTCGCATATGCCGGTGATGTTCGCAACACCCGAAGAAGCTGAACTGGCTTTTTATGATGCGCTCGAGCGGGCAGACTTGACTCGCTTAATGCAAGTCTGGTCTGACGACGAAGAGATCATCTGTGTGCACCCAGGCGGTTTGCGCATGGTAGGTTTACATGCGGTGAAAGAGTCCTGGCAAGAGATCCTGACACAAGGCGCTTTGCACATACGCCCAGCTAAACTCGTGACCACTCAAAGCATGATGAGCACTGTACATTCGCTGATCGAACAAATCACAGTGCGCAGCCAAGCGGGCAACGAAGTTGCCCACTGCTACGCGACCAACGTTTATCACAAAGGTCCAACGGGGTGGCGCATGGTCATGCATCACGCCTCGGCCGCACCCGAACAAACCGGCTTACTCGACTCACACGACGCCCCAGGGCTTTTGCACTAACCTCCAAGCATAGTGCCAGCCTCCCTCGACCTTTCTCCTTGCCATGCTCCGAACTGGTTGCCCGAACGTCACACCCAGACGCTCTTTGGCGCCTTAGTTGCCCCCACCAACCGTCTGCGTTTTGCCCGAACACGTGTCGACACGCCCGATGGCGATTTTATTGATTTGGATTGGGCTTACTCAAGCGCCGCCAATCACTACCCGCGCACCCAAGACAGTTCGCTAAGTCACACCGCAGCAGCGCGCTGGCTCACGCCCACAGAGCAACAGCAACTGCGCGACACATCGCCAACACCAGCCTTACTGCTTTTTCATGGCCTAGAGGGCAGCAGCGGTAGCCGCTACGCACAGTCAATCGCCGCCTACTTCAAAGCCAGACAGTGGATCGTGGTTGTCGCACATTTTCGCGGTTGCTCTGGCTTTGCCAACCGTCTGGCACGCGCGTATCACTCGGGCGACTCTGCCGACATCGGTTTTATTCTTCAAGCAGTGCGACAGCAAGTTCCGCAGGCGCAGTGGCACGCAGCGGGCGTCTCGCTTGGTGGTAACGCGTTGTTAAAGTATTTGGGCGAACAGGCTGCGCAGCTGACTTGGCTTGTGGGCGCTGCCGCGATTTCTGCGCCCCTCGATTTGGTCGCTGCGGGTAATCACCTGTCAGACAACACCTTTAACCGCGAAGTGTATTCGCGTTATTTTTTACGTTCGCTCAAACCTAAGGTGTTTGAGAAAGCGCGCAGATATCCGGGCGTCATCGATACCTTCAAGGTGAATCAGGCGCGCGACTTACGCGAGTTCGATCACGCGTATACCGCGCCCATGCACGGTTTTAAAGATGCCATTGATTACTGGACTCAATCGGCCAGCAAACCCTGGCTCAAAAAAATTGTGATCCCCACGCTGGTGCTCAATGCCAGAAACGATCCGTTTTTACCCGAGCACACCCTGGTGGGCCCCAACGATTGCAGCGAGGCCATCACTTTGCATCAACCGGCGCTGGGCGGCCACGTCGGGTTTGTGACGGGTACTTGGCCTGGCCACTTAAACTGGCTACCCGAACGACTGAACGTTTTTTTTCAGTCGCTTGCACCCTCTACGACTTAAAGCGCTCGAGTAATCTGCGGTCTTCAGCGATTTTTGCCGTCAAGGTACGGATCCTGACATCGATCTGTGACTGCACATAAAAATCTTGCGACAAGGTGCGCGCCTGCTGCAACTGCGCAACTGACGCAGACAAGGCCCCAAGTTGCTCATAGTAAGACGCCATCGCCTGACGCGCGAGCACTGGCTCGTTTAAGCGATCGTGACTCGTGCCGAGCATTTTATAAAAGTCAGGCTCGCCTTTTGGCCAGCGTTTGATTTGCTCTTGCAGATACGCGATGGCCTCTTTGTCTTTCGCTTGCAGCTGCAAACACTCTGCCACTTTTAACGCAAACGCGCGCCGCTCAGGCCAACGCTTTTGCGCAGCCTGTGCGGCAGCGAAGGCCTGCCCAACTTGCTTGCGCGCCAACTCAAGTTCAACACGTTGTAAATCGAGATAGGGCGAGTTTGCAATGAGTGCTTGCGCCTGCTCTAGCGTACTCGCTGCGGTTTTAAGATCTTTACGCACCGTCGCGGCAAGCGAGAGTCCGTACCAAGCAGCAGCCTGTTTTGCCTGACTGCCACTTGTGGTCGCGCCGGCCTTCGCACTCGCACGCACCTCTTCTTGCAGTTGCTCAACCACTTGCACCAAAACCCGCGGGTCGATGGCCTGCAACACCCGAGCTTTGGCTCGCACAAACCAAAACTCATCCAAGGCTTGATAATTGGTAACCGGCAACTGTCTTATGCGATTTTGCATGTCGGTCATGCGCGAAATGCTAAGCGGATGGGTTGAAACATACACCCCTCCACCACGCCCCTCATTCAAGCTTGAAGCTTGCATCAAGCGTCCAAACATCACTGCCATGCCGTTCGGGTCGTAACCCGCCTTACGCAACATTTCAAAGCCTGTACGGTCAGCCTCTTGCTCGGCATCGCGCGAGAACCCAAGTTGTTGCGCGATGGCAGCCGCTTGACCAAAGGCCGCGATCCCCATCGCAGCCTGCCCGCCACCAGGCGTCAACCCGGCAAGAATCGCTGCCGCAAGCGCCGCGATTGCAAGGTGCCCACTCTGTTGCTGCTGGGTCAGCCCGCGGGCGATGTGCCGCTGGGTCACGTGGGCGATTTCGTGCGCGAGCACCCCGGCGAGCTCAGCCTCGGCGCCTGAGGTCACGATCAAACCGGTATGTACGCCGATATACCCGCCTGGCATCGCAAACGCGTTGATGGCAGGGTTGCGCACACCAAACACCTCAATGTCTGGTGCTCCGCCCGGCGCATAGACGGCAAGTTTTTTACCCATCGCGTTCAAATACTGATTTAAATCAGGATCCTTGATGTACTCTGGGTCGCGGCGGCCTTCTACCATGATCGCCTCGCCCAGACGCCGCTCGAGCGCCGGCGACAGGTCTGAGCTTGACGCCGGCCCAAGCGATGGCGCAGAAGACGGCTGTGCCCAAGCACTTTGCCAGCCGATTGTGAGTACTAGCAACCCCGCCATGCACTTTTTAGGCAGCGATTGCAGCGATGTCATTAAAATGTCATGTGTCATACGTTTATGATAGCGGTAGTTACATTTGGTTCCGCACGTGTACGGCCCTACCTTCAGGATTAAATTATGCGTCCCGTTCGCAAAGCAGTGTTCCCCGTTGCCGGTCTAGGCACTCGTTTTTTGCCCGCCACCAAGGCGATGCCAAAAGAAATGTTACCCGTTATTGACAAACCCTTGATCCAGTACGCGGTTGAAGAGGCCGTCGCAGCCGGTATTACAGATTTAATTTTTGTGACAGGTCGAAATAAACGCGCCATCGAAGATCATTTTGATTCGACCCCCGAAATGGAGGCTGAATTAGCACGCAAAGGTAAAGCCGAGCTGCTTGCGATCGTTCAGGGTATTTTGCCTTCGCATGTCAGCTGCATTTATATTCGTCAATCTGCGCCGCTGGGTTTGGGCCATGCCGTTTTGACTGCGGCACCCATCGTCGGAGACGAACCCTTTGCCGTTTTGCTCGCAGACGACCTGCTCGACGCCGATCGTCCGGTCATTGGTCAGCTCATCGACGCCGCCTTAACCTACCAAGGCAGCATCTTGGGTGTGCAAGAGGTGCCGCTCAACGAGACCGACAAGTACGGTATCGTGGCGACCGACCCGGTCAGCGCGCGCACTGAGCGCGTGCGCCATATTGTTGAAAAACCTAAACCAGACGTCGCGCCATCGACTCTCGCTGTCGTTGGGCGTTACGTGCTGGATGCCCGTGTGTTTGCGCATTTGCGCCAAACTCAGGCGGGCGCCGGCGGCGAGATTCAACTCACCGACGGTATTGCGTCACTCATGAAAGAAAAAGCCGTGTTTGCTCACCGCTATGAAGGCGTGCGCTACGACTGCGGTAACAAAGAAGGCTGGTTCAGGGCGAACGTGGCGCTTGGGCGCAAGTATCACAACCTGATCCCTTAACCCTCAAAGCCTTGGCATGCGCTAACCAGAACGAGGCTTTGCCTCGCCCCAGCGCCCCTTGGCTGACAAGCGCATCAACGTGCGCAACGCGACGATTAAACCAATCACTTCGGTCATCGCGGCCGGGATCCACATGGTCAAACCACCGATCATCTGATCGGTGAGCGCCTCCATCGGGATGGCGCGACCGCAAAGGTCAAACAAGGGATACAAATCGCGTTCGGTGAAGGCAATAATGGCGCCGGCCACCATCTGTGGAGCCATCGTCACGATTGGCGAAATCACCCGCCCACCGGGGCTCATGGCCGAAGGCGGGCAGACACGCCGGTCAAGAATCAGATTCCAGTACATAAACCCGGTGATCACGACAGACCAGTTCATCAGTCGATACAAGCGCCAATCCAGCATTGAATAAAACTGCACTGACGGGATCAGCCAGACGACCACCAAAAAGATGAACAGTGCCGGCACGATGATAGGGTTGGTCAGGATCGCGATCAGACTACGCCCCGGCCAAGTTTGGTTAAAGCGGTTCAAGCCACGCCGCCATGTCAGCGGCAATCCAGCTCGCATGACCTGACCTGGGTAGGCCGCCATCACCACCAAAGGCCCAAGATGATGCAAGACCAAGTGCTGAATCCGGTGCATAAAAAACATCCGCTCGGCGTAATAATCAAGCATGGTATGAAGCGACAGATACAGCATCACCATCCCGCTCCAGAACAGCCATTGCCTCACGCGGGTCACCCGATGCACGCGCTGGCCGCGCGCGAACAACACGCCACAGACCAAAAAACAGAGTAGCAGGGTAGGAGAGAACTCCCAGGGTTCAAGCCAGCCAATCCAATCCATCACAAACCCTTATTGAGTGAGGCACTCTGATACAGAAGCCGCGCAGAGATTGTAGTATGTCGTGTGTTCAACAACCACGTGCGATACCCATATGCCTCTTGCAACATCCAATCTCAAAAGCCTGACCGCTCGTCGTCACCAATTACTGACCTGGATGCGCAGCCTCGGCGGCGGGGTCGCAATCGTGCCGACAGCACCTGAACGCACGCGCAATCGAGACAACCACCATAGCTACCGCCACGACAGCGATTTTTACTACTTAACGGGTTTCTCTGAGGCGCACGCCTGGCTGGTGTTGGTCGCAGGCGAAGTTGACCAAAGTATTTTGTTTTGCGAGGGCAAAAATCCTGAAATAGAGATTTGGACCGGCGTACGGTGGGGGCCCGAAGCGGCGGCCGAACACTTTGCCTTTGACCTGACACACGACGTCAACGACCTCGATACGGTCATTCCCCAGTTACTAGTGGGCCAGCGCAATCTGTTTAGCACCCTCTCACGCTCGGCCCAGCCCGAATTGCTTAGGCAGCTACAGGGCTGGCTGACAACAGCCCAACGTACTGTGCGCGACACCCGTGCGTTACCGCATCAATGGCTAGACCTCAGCGACGTATTGGCCGAGATGCGCTTGGTCAAAGATGCCTCTGAACTTGCCACCATGCGTGCGGCGGCGGCGATTTCTGCGCAAGGCCACGTGCGCGCCATGCAGGCGGCTCGCCCCGGCTGCCACGAGTATGAGCTTGAGGCCGAACTGCTGTATTACTTTCGCAAACACGGTGCGCAGTCAGTGGCGTATGACAGCATTGTGGCAGCGGGCGCTAATGCCTGCGTCTTGCATCATCGTGCGGGCAACGCCGTGATGCATGACGGTGATCTAGTCTTAATCGATGCCGGCTGCGAGCTTGACGGCTATGCGTCAGACATCACACGTACGTTTCCGGCTAACGGCAAATTTTCAGGACCACAGCGCGCCTTGTACGACATCGTTTTGACGGCACAACAAGCCGCTCGCGAAAAAACCTCACCGCAACATCATTTCAATGCGGGCCATGAGGCTGCGGTGCAAGTGCTGACGCAAGGTCTGCTCGACGAAGGCTTGCTACAAGGCACACTCGCTCAAGCCATCGAAACCGCTGCCTACCGAAAATTTTATATGCATCGTACCGGCCACTGGTTGGGCATGGATGTGCACGATGTGGGTAGTTATCGCAGCCCCCCTGCGTCAGCCGAAGAACGCCCTTGGCGACAGCTACAACCAGGCATGGTGTTAACGATCGAACCTGGGCTTTACGTGCGCCCTGCAGAAGACGTTGCCGAAAAGTTCTGGAACACCGGCATCAGAATCGAGGACGACGCTGTCGTGACCGAAACAGGTTGCGAATTGATCACGCGTGGCGTACCTGTTGCAGCGGAAGAGATCGAAGCCATCATGCGCGCGCGTTAATCCGAATTTAAATTAAAGCCATCCAGCCACCCAAGCGCGGTCCACACATAGATCACGATCATCGCGATACCAAACATCAACGCAACGGTACCGATCAACAACGTAAATCCCGCGATCAACACTGCACCCCAACCGCTTGGGCGCTCGCGCACCAAGCCAACGTTGTAAAAACCGTCAAACTTCGCATCGCTCATCAGGCATAAAACAACTGCCTCGATAAAGCCATCAAGAATCGGGATAAACAACAGAAAAAATGCCGGGTTCTCGTACCAAATATCGGCAAAAGCACTGGCAATCATCAGCGCAACACCCAGCACACTAACCATCCAGGCGTGGCGCCGCCCCAAGTACCACCAGTGCGCGCCGACACAGCCAAACAACGCAGCCAGTAAACCAACCGTCGTTTTATGGCGAAACCGCGCAGTGGGCGTTGAATGTGGGGCAGAAGATGCAGTCATGAGGCTTTGTAACGTTTTAAGGATAAGAACTAAAAGCGGATCGCACTGAGGTGTCGAGTTTGCTCGCTCGGGACAAACTTGCTGCTTTGAACAAAAATCGCATCAAAAGCAGCGTTAGTGTAGAACACGCACTAGTTCAGAGTGACATCCGTCTCAAGTTGGTGCCCACTTCTAAGTGATGCCTGATCCATGGTGACTCTCTGTTCACCTGATGCCTGATGAGTGGTTATTCCGTGCCAAACGTTAACACTGGCATAAAATGCCACAATGCAATCACAAGACTTTGACTTGGCAATTTTAGGCGGCGGCCCCGTGGGCAGCGTATTAGCCTTACTGCTCGCTCGACTTGCGCCGCAACCGGAGCGCATAGTCTTATTGCAAACCGACACCGCCTCGCAATACGGCCATCGCCCTGAGCTTGATCCACGCGTGCTGGCAATCAATCACGGTAGTCGTGTCTTGCTTGAAAGCCTGAAGGCCTGGCCGCAGCAGGCGGCTCTGATACAAACCATTCACGTGTCGCAACGCGGTCGCCTTGGCCGCACTGTGATCCGGCATCACGACTTTGACGTGCCCGAACTGGGCTGCGTGGTGCGTTATGGTCAACTTTACGACAAGCTCACCAAAGCTTTAGAAACAAGCGGTGTACAGGTTTTAAACGGCGAAAGCGCACACGTGATTGGCCAAGATACTGCAGGCGTCAGTATTGAACAAGGATCACGGCGCATGCGCGCACAGTTAGTGGTTCACGCGGATGGGCTGGCGGGCCTTGAACCCACCCGCCAATACACTCAATATGCCCTACTCACTCGTGCGCGTGCGAGCAGACCACGGGCAGGCTGGGCCTTTGAACGCTTTACCAACGAAGGCCCGTTGGCGGTGTTGCCTCACCCCGAAGCGCTAGGCGAACAATCAATCGTTTGGTGCTGTTCACCTGAACGAGCCCAGGGTCTGCAAGCGTTAGCGCCCGAACACTTTTCGCACGCGCTCACCGAAATGTTTGGTTCGAGGCTAGGTACGCTCACGGTTGAGGGCTCTGTTGCGTGCGTGCCCCTGGCAATGACCTTGCGCCCTCAAACGATTGACGGTCGCTGCGTGGCGATCGGCAATGCGGCCCAAACGCTTCACCCTGTCGCAGGGCAAGGATTGAACTTAGGGTTGCGCGATGCCGCGACGCTCGCGATGGCTTTGCGCGATTGGCTTGTGGCCCCCGAGCAAATGCCCGGCGCCGCCTTGCAACGCTATGAAAAGCTGCGCGGCCCTGATCGTCAACTCACGGTTCGCCTCACCGACCTGCTTTCGCGCGTCTTCACCACAAAATTGCCGTTGATCGAGCACGCTGCTGGTCTCGCACTCTTGGGCATGGATCTTTTGCCGGCCCTACGCGCACCGCTGGCACGCCATTTATTGCAAGGGCTCAGGCTTTAGCGCTAAGCCAAGGCGTTACAATTTAGCCATGAATATCGGCCCTTGGTCTCTCACGAACAACGTTTTTGTCGCCCCGATGGCTGGGGTAACAGACCGTCCGTTTCGCCAATTATGCAAGCGCCTGGGGGCGGGCTATGCCGTCTCTGAAATGGCGGCAAGCAATCCACAATTGTGGCAAACGGTTAAGTCTTCGCGCCGCCTGAATCACGATGGCGAAAGCGATCCCGTTTCGGTTCAAATTGCCGGCGCCGATCCACAAATGATGGCGCAGGCCGCTGTTTTTAATATCGGCAAGGGCGCCCGAGTCATTGACATCAACATGGGCTGCCCGGTCAAAAAAGTGTGCAATGTCGCCTCAGGCTCGGCGCTGTTGCGCCACGAAGATCTTGTGGCAAAAATTCTTGAAACGGTGGTGAACGCTTGCACGCCTCTGGGGATACCCGTCACACTCAAAACGCGCACGGGCTGGGATCGCGAGCATCGTAATGCGCTGCGCATTGCCTATTTGGCGCAAGAGACGGGCATTGCCGCGCTCACCCTGCATGGGCGTACCCGCGCAGATCTGTATCTCGGCGAGGCCGAATACGACACCATTCGCGAAGTCAAAGCCAGTATTTCAATTCCGGTCGTGGCAAACGGCGATATCGATAGCCCTCAAAAAGCCCGCAGCGTGCTCGCTTACACGGGAGCCGATGCCGTCATGATTGGGCGAGCGGCGCAAGGCCGTCCATGGATTTTCAGAGAAATTGATCATTTTCTGCGTACGGGCCAAACTCTAGCGCCCCCCACCTGGACAGAAATGCGAGAGTTGTTACTCCATCACCTGGCAGATCATTATCAGTTTTACGGCGAAAGCGTCGGGGTCAAAACCGCGCGTAAACACATCGGCTGGTATGTCAGCGGTCTGCCCAACGGCGTCGCACTGGCCGACCATATCAACCGGCTTGACACCACCGCCGAGCAATTTGCAGCTGTCGACCTCTGGTTTTTAGCGCAGGCGGCCGCTGACGCTGACAGTCGGGCCGCAACCTGCGACAATCATGGTCTTAGTTCGCCATACCTGCACGCAGCCTGAAGGGCTATCTCATGAAAAAAAACAATATCCTTGATGAAGCGGTACGCTCGAGTCTTGACAGTTACTTTGCCGATCTGGGCGATACCGAGCCCAACGACCTCTACGACATGGTGATCGGCTGCGTCGAGCGCCCCCTGTTAGAAGTTGCCATGCAACGGGCGAACAACAATCAATCTCGTGCCGCCCTGATGTTGGGCGTGACGCGTAATACTCTTCGAAAAAAACTGTTGGCGCACAAGCTTATATGACTATTCAAACTGCACTTCTCTCCGTTTCAGATAAAGCGGGCATCGTCGATTTTGCCAAAGCACTTGCTAAGCGAGGTGTACGACTACTCTCGACTGGCGGCACGGCAAAATTATTGGCCCAAGCCGGCTTGACGGTGACCGAAGTGGCACAGCACACGGGCTCGCCTGAAATTCTTGATGGTCGGGTCAAAACTCTTCACCCGAAGATTCATGGTGGGCTGCTCGCTCGACGCGATAGCCCAGAGCATTTGCAAACCCTCTTAGAGCATGGCATTGAGCGTATCGACCTGCTCGTGGTCAATCTGTATCCCTTTCGTGCGGCTGTTGCCAAGCCTGATTGCAGCTTCGCTGATGCCGTCGAAAACATCGATATTGGTGGGCCCGCGATGTTGCGTGCAGCTGCAAAAAATCATGGCACCGAAGCGGGTGGCGTCACCGTGGTCATCGACCCTGCTGATTACCCACGCGTCTTAACAGAAATGGATGCCACGGGCGACACGTCGTACGGGCTGCGCTTAGCACTGGCCACCAAGGTCTATGCACACACCAGCGCTTACGATGGTGCGATTGCGGCCTACCTGAGTAGCCTGGTCGCGCCTGAGCCTGCACAAGACGCAGTCCCTGAGCGCACCACCTGGCCCAATACGCTCACTCTGCAAGTGCACCAACAACAAGTGTTGCGCTATGGTGAAAACGCCCAGCAACGCTCGGCGTTTTATGTCGACCCAACTTGCCCCGCGGGCCTGCTAGGCAACTTCGTACAACTGCAGGGCAAAGAGCTGTCGTATAACAACATCGCCGACTCTGATGCCGCCTGGGATTGTGTACGCAGCTTTGCCGAGCCCGCCTGCGTCATCGTCAAACATGCCAATCCGTGTGGCGTGGCTGTGGCTGACAAAGCCGTTGACGCCTATCTCAAAGCCTTTAAAACAGACCCCACCTCAGCTTTTGGCGGCATCATTGCCTTTAATCGCACCGTCAATTTGGCCTGCGCCAAGGCAATCAGCAATCAATTTGTCGAGGTCTTACTCGCACCCGCCTACGACAAAGCGGCGCTCGAGTTTTTAACTGCCAAGAAAAACGTTCGGGTCTTGCAAGTGCCGATGGGTGATGGACAAAACGATATCGATGTGAAGCGTGTGGGTGGTGGCTGGCTGGTGCAAACGCCTGACTCGCACACCGTGCAAGCAAGTGATCTGAAGGTAGCCACTCGCAAACAACCCACCTCAGCACAGCTGAGCGATTTGCTGTTTGCCTGGAAGGTCGCCAAGTTTGTGAAATCAAATGCCATCGTCTTTTGTGGCGAAGGCATGACCTTAGGCGTAGGCGCTGGGCAAATGAGCCGCATTGATTCAGCGCGCATCGCCTCAATCAAGGCCGAAAACGCGGGCCTGACCCTCAAAGGTTCGGCGGTGGCGTCTGATGCGTTCTTTCCGTTTCGCGACGGCTTAGATGTTGTGATTGATGCCGGCGCGACCTGCGTGATTCAACCGGGTGGCAGCATGCGAGATGATGAGGTCATCGCTGCCGCCAACGAGCGCGGCATCGTGATGATGCTCACTGGCATGCGTCACTTTAGGCATTAAATCGCACAATCATGACAGTTCAACGCCCTGGGTGCAAAAGCGTATGCGCATCTTAGGCGTTGACCCGGGCTTGCGCCGCACGGGATTTGGCGTGATTGATTTGGTTGGCTCGCGTCTGACCTATGTCGCGAGTGGCACGATCGTCGTACCCACCGACATCACGCTACCTCTGAGACTTAAAGTGATTCTCGACAACCTACGCCAGGTCGTTGAAGACACACAACCGGATGTGGCTGCCCTAGAGATTGTGTTCATGAATACCAATCCAGCAACTACCTTGTTGCTGGGTCAGGCCCGTGGGGCAGCACTTTGCGCGCTAGCAGACCGAGATTTAGCCGTGTTTGAGTACAGCGCTCTACAAATTAAAAAATCAGTTGTGGGTGCCGGACGGGCCGCGAAAGAACAAGTACAAATGATGGTGCAGCGTCTGTTATCGCTCGATGGTGTGCCCGCACCCGATTCCGCTGACGCGCTCGCTTGCGCAATCTGCCACGCGCATGTCAGCCCTCTAGCTGAAAAACTCGGTGTGACTAGCTATCAGCAGCGCACCGCACGTGGCCGTACGCGCGTACGCGGCGGACGACTACTGGGCTAACTCAAGGAACACAATCATGATCGGTCGACTCACGGGTACCTTGTACGAAAAAATGCCGCCACGCATCGGTTTAGATGTGCAAGGGGTTGGCTACGAAATCGATGTCTCAATGACGACGTTTTATGCGCTGCCTGAACTTGGCGCGCAGGTCACAATCCTGACACACCTGACCGTTCGCGAAGATGCACATATTCTGTTTGGCTTTTCAAGTGCGCAAGAACGCGCAGCGTTTCGCGAGCTCGTGAAAGTGAGCGGCATTGGCGCGCGCACGGCGCTCGCAGTGTTATCGGGTATGTCGGTGGCGGATCTAGCTCAGGCCATCACGCTACAAGAGCCGGCTCGCCTCACTCGCATCCCTGGCATTGGTACAAAAACTGCTCAGCGCCTGCTGCTCGAAATGAAAGGCAAACTCGGCGCCGACTTAGGCGCGACCCCTAGCGTCTCGGCGGGCAACCAAACAGACGTGCTACACGCCTTGACCGCGTTAGGCTATTCAGAGCGTGAGTCACTCACGGCACTAAAAACGCTTCCAGAGGGCGTGAGCGTATCTGATGGCATCAGACTCGCGCTAAAGAGCTTGTCACGCTAAGCACAAACAATCGCACTTAGGCGACCTTTGTGCGCGCAACGTGCGTGATCTCTGGGTCTCTAATCCACACTGGCGCCAGACAACTTGACTGCCTCAGCCCAGTTTTTAACTTCAGCATCGATCACCTTCTGAAAAGCGTCGGGTGAACTGTTGTTGATTTCTCCGCCCATTTCAAGCAAGCGTTTCTGCATACCTGGTTCGGCCACGATGCGCTGTACGGTTTGATAGATTTTTTGCCGTAACTCTTTTGACATCGTCCCAGGACCATACAAACCAAACCAAGTCGCCGCATTAAAGCCAGGCATACCAGCCTCGGTCATTGTTGGCACATTAGCCAGCGCGTCGACCCGAGTTGGATGCGCCAAGGCAATCGCGCGCAACTTACCCGACTTAATATACGGCAACGCTGCAGACAAGGTCACAAACGCCACCTGCACCTGCCCTCCGATCAAATCGGTCAACATCGGCGCATCGCCCTTGTAAGGCACGTGCACGAAAGGGACCCCGGTCTTCGCTTTAAAGAGCTCACCGGTCAGATGCTGGGGGGTACCATTGCCTGTCGAGGCCATCGACAAGCCATTTTTTTGTGCCTTAGCGTAAGCCACCAATTCGGGTACTGTATTGACCGGCAGCGCCGCCGTCGTCACCAACACCAATGGGATGGTTGACACAAGGGTGATCGGTGCAAAGTCTTTAATCGGGTCGTAGTTAAGTTTTTTATACAGACTGGCGCTAATCGTGTGAGCCGCGGTCGTCATGTACAACATATAGCCATCGCCAGGCGCGCGCGCTACGGCTTCAGCGGCTACAGTCGTACCAGCCCCAGGGCGATTGGCAACCACCACCTGCTGCCCCCACACTGCTGGCAATTTTTCAGCAATTAGCCGAGCAATCACGTCGGTCGCACCGCCAGCAGGGTAAGGCACAATAATCGTCACGGCTTTTTCAGGAAACTCAGCCGCGTAGGTCTTGGTCAAGCTGCCCAAACCCAACACCGAGGCCACCAACAAGCCAAAGGTGGTTTGAATCATTGTTTTTGCAAATATATGTTTCATCTTCTTCTCTGTTGCCTAAGGGATTATCTCTGCGACTGAATCAATCTTCTCTGGTCGCCGTATGGGATTTGGCCTTTTGCCTTATTTGTTTTGTTGTTCAAGCCACGCCAACAAACGAGTCACACCCTCTTTCATGGTGACGACAGGTTTCCAGCCAATGACTTCGCCGGCTTTGTCATGTGGGATATGAAATGCGCCACCTGAGGTTAAGCGAACTTTGCCCGGAGGATCGGGACGAATCTCTGGTTTAAGCGAGCTTTTGCAATACTCAAGTACCAATTGAACGAGCTCGCCTGTCGTGATGGGGGCTGGGCCAGACACGTTGACCGCCACATCGGTCGCAGTACTTTGCAAAGCGGCCATGTTGGCACGGGCAACGTCTGAGACATGGACAAAGTGCTTGGTGTCAGTACCATCACCAGGCAAGACAGGCGCCTGACCGTTTTTTACAAGGTCGTAGGTTTCCATGATGTACAACGAGTTGGCAGCGCGATAGTGTTGGCGCTCGCCGTACACGGTTGAATAACGCAACACCACGTAATCTTGACCTGCGCTTTGGTAATAGTGACGACACAACTGCTCGCCCATAATTTTTGACGCCCCGTACAAAATCGCGGCGGGCGGCGCACCGACAGAATAAAAGGGGGTCTCTTCATGCAAGGCACCTTTGATACCCGTCCCATAGCCGTACACCGCATTCGACGACGCGAACACAACTTTTTTCACTTGATTGACACGGCAAGCTTCAAGCATGTTTTGTGCACCGCGGATGTTGACATCGACTGCTTGCCAGGGCGTTTGCGAAAACCCTAAGGTCATGTAAGCGGCCAGATGCACCACACCGTCTACGCCTTTAGTCGCATCTAATAAATCAGGCAAGCGCATTAAATCTGCACGCACGATTTTGATACGCGGATCATTTTGCAAGTGGGCGATGGCATCCATCGAGCCAAACGAGAAGTTATCCAGAAGAAGAACTTCGCGAGCACCTTCTTTGAGTAACAAATCTGCAGTGTGCGAACCCACCAGGCTGGCAGCGCCAGCGATCAGAATCCGTGACTCTTTAATATTTAAAGCCTTGCCTTGTTTAACCGTTGCCATGTTCGTATTATCTCGTTTTGTTATGAAGTGATTTTTCTAATCGTACTCAAAGGGATCCCACCACCGCAAACTCTGTCACTCTTTTGGGCCAATCGCAGCCGTTCAAACCAATTGAGCGCTTTCCTTTTTGTTGCACAGTGAACGCCCTCTCAGTATTTTGCGTCACGTCGCAGGCTTCAGCTCAGTACTTTGCGTCACGTCGAAGGCTTCAAATAAATTGGCGCAACAGACTCAAGCGGCGTTACCACCAAATTTAAATCAGCAGACATCGGTTCGGTGCTGACGTTGTCCACCGATAACGACAGTAAATTATCGCGTGATAGAAGCGGGTCGCCCGGCATGCATTCAAAGACTCGGGCTTGTAAGCGCCCAAGCGCCATCGGTAAATCAACGACCACGCGTGGATGACCGCTCCAGAGTGCTGCGAGTTTGACTAACTCGCCAAGCGTGTACGTGCGCGGCCCGGCCAAGTCGTACGTTTGATGAGCGGCTGCGGGCAAGTTCAACACGTTCATGACTGCGCTCGCCACATCGCCCACATACACAGGCTGCATTTTTGCGCTGGCGCCCGCGATGGGCAGCACAAACAAGAAACGCGCCAACTGCGCAAACATATTCATAAATTTATCTTCAGGTCCAAACACCACCGAGGGCCTAAAGATCGTGAAATCGCCAACTCCTTGGGCGGCGTAGATATTGCGAATCGCTTGTTCGCCCGCTGCTTTCGAACGTAAATAACCACTTGGGCCTTGTAAATCAGCACCCAAGGCACTGAGATGAATAAACCGCTTCACCTGATGCGTGCGGCACGCCTGTGCGATGCGACGGGGCAATTGCACATGCGCGCGATCAAAGTCGGCCCCAAAAGGCTGCCCCTCGCGGCTGTGCAAAATGCCGACGAAATTCATCACGATGTCGCACCCCGCCACCAGGCGCTCTAGCGTGGCATCGTCGTGAATGTCGGCTTGCATCACCGTGACCGTTGGTTGCACCAACAATTCGCGACCATGCTGAAACTGACGGGTTGGTACATGGACAACATGCCCCTGCGCCACCAAACGGCCAACCACTTGCCGCCCAATAAACCCTGCCCCACCAATTGCCAGAATGCGCATACAACCCCCAAAGAGACTCAAGCCTGCGTGATAAAACTCGCGTAGGATTTTAAGTCTACATTACCACCACTCAAGATCACGCCCACTCGCGCGCCTGGCGGTACGGCCAGGGCCCCGTGCATGACCGCTGCAGCAGCTAGGCAGCCGGTCGGTTCAACGATGATTTTCATCCGTTCGCCAAAGAACTTCATCGTGTCAACCAGTTGTGTGTCGGTGACGGTCAAAATATCAGTGACTTTTTGTTGGATGACGCCAAAGGTCAGCTTGCCTAAGTACAGCGTTAAGGCGCCATCGGCAATCGAGCGCGGCGGCTCGATGCGCACGACCTCGCCTTTACGGAACGATTGCTGACCATCATTACCTGCTTCGGGCTCAACACCATAGACCTTGCACTTCGGGCTCAAGACAGCGGCAGACAAGGCACTTCCTGCCAGCAAACCGCCGCCACCCAGACAGACCAGCAAATAATCCAGCTCACCTACGTCTTCAAGCAACTCTTTTGCCGCGGTGCCCTGGCCCGCAATGACATGCAGATGATCGTATGGCGGGATAATCACCATGCCCGTTTTTTGCTGAAGCGCGCGTGCAACGTCTTCACGGTCTTCTTGATAACGATCATAGCTAACCACTGTGGCACCGTAGCCCTCAGTCGCAGCCTTTTTAGCCACCGGGGCATCATGCGGCATGATGATAGTGGTCGCGACACCTAATAACCTGCCAGCTAAGGCAATCGCCTGCGCATGATTACCAGACGAATAGGTCAACACCCCGGCGCGGCGCTGCTCAGGCGACAAGTTCGCAATGGCGTTGTAGCCGCCTCTGAATTTAAATGCCCCCATACGCTGCAGGTTTTCGCACTTAAAGAACAGCTTTGCGCCAGTCAGACGATCTGCTGTGTCGGAGGTCATCACGGGAGTACGGTGAGCCACGCCCTTAAGGGTGACCGCAGCACGAGCAACATCATCATACGTAGGCAAAACAAGCGACATGAGTTTTCTCTGAAATAGGGGATCAACGTGGGGGATAGTGTACGATTGTCTAGGCGATTTTGCGCCAGCTGCAATTCTGATACCAAAGATCCTACTTTCATGGCTATACAGTCCGATTCTTTAAATTCTCGCCCCGAGCCAACCCGTTTGGTCGCCCCTCAGGCGACTTCGCCCAACGAAGAATCCATCGAACGCGCCTTGCGCCCCCGCGCGCTTGAAGAGTACGTCGGCCAACAACGGGTGCGCGAGCAGCTACAAATCTTTATCTCAGCCGCCCGCAACCGCCAAGAATCACTCGATCATGTCCTGCTCTTTGGCCCTCCAGGCTTGGGCAAAACGACACTCGCCCACATCATTGCCCACGAAATGGGTGTCAATTTGCGACAAACTTCTGGGCCTGTACTTGAGCGACCAGGTGATCTGGCCGCTTTACTGACCAACCTTGAACGCAACGACGTGTTGTTTATCGATGAAATCCATCGTTTATCCCCCGTCGTCGAAGAAATTCTCTACCCCGCGCTTGAAGATTTTCAAATTGATATTTTGATTGGGGAAGGCCCGGCGGCGCGTAGTGTCAAACTCGATTTACAGCCCTTTACGCTGGTCGGCGCCACCACCCGTGCCGGGATGCTGACCAACCCGCTACGCGATCGCTTTGGGATTGTGTCGCGTTTAGAGTTTTATACACCCGACGAACTCACCCGCATCGCCACACGCAGCGCTGGTTTGCTGCAAGTGCCCATCACCCCAGAGGGCGCCTCAGAAGTTGCCCGCCGCGCGCGTGGCACGCCGCGTATCGCGAATCGGTTGCTACGCCGCGTGCGCGACTACGCGCAAGTCAAAGCCAATGGCACCATTGATGATGCCGTTGCCAAGGCCGCGCTGTCGATGCTTGAAGTCGACCCGCAAGGCTTAGACTTAATGGATCGCAAGCTGCTTGAAGCCATCATTCATAAATTTGACGGCGGCCCCGTTGGGGTGGATAGCTTAGCGGCAGCGATCGGCGAAGAGCGCGACACCATAGAAGACGTGATTGAGCCGTATCTGATTCAGCATGGTTATTTACAACGCACCTCGCGCGGCCGCATGGCAACGCAAACCACCTGGCGCCATTTGGGGTTGAAGCCACCTAGTACGACAGCAGACGGAAAGCTTTTTGACTGATGCCTACACGCTGACGGGTGGGCGATGCGTAGCATTTAGGCAAAACCGAAGTATTTCGATGCACCGCACCGTCAGCGCACAATGACTCGTGCCTCAATTCGCGTTTTCAAACTCAGCAATACACGCCAAAATCGATTCGCCGTAAGACTCGAGTTTTTTTGCGCCAACGCCGTTCACATGCGAAAGCGCCTCGAGGCTATCGGGCCGCGCTAGGGCAATCTCACGCAAACTCGCATCGTGAAAAATTACGTAAGCAGGCACACCGTGGCTGCGGGCAATGCCAGCTCGCCAACTGCGTAGGGCTTCAAAAATCGGCTGGGCGGCGAGCGGCAGGTCTGATTGTGAGGCTTTGCTACGGGGGGTGGTACCTGCGCGCCCCGAGCGCTCGGTCACGCGCTCAGCTTCGCGACGCAGCAACAAGGTGCGTTCGCCCTTTAGCACTGCACGACTTTGATCGGTGAGCGCGAGCGTGCCATAGCCCTCTTGATCGACCATCAGCAAACTATGCGCCAACAACTGCCGCAAGACACTGCGCCAGGCTTGTTCAGACAAGTCTTGACCAATCCCAAACACCGTCAGCGAACCGTGACCGTGCTCAAGGACGCGCGGCGTTTGTTTGCCGCGCAAAATATCAATCAAATGACCGGCTCCATAGCGCTGGCCGCGCTCTTTCCAGAGCCGATAAATGGTGGACAACATTTTTTGAGCCGCCACCGTGCCGTCCCACGCCTCGGGGGGCACCAAACAATTGTCGCAATTGCCGCAGGCCGACATCGTTTGACCAAAATATTGCAGCAACCGCTGGCGACGGCACGAAATGGTTTCGCATAAGCCCAGCATGGCATCCAACTGCGAGCCCAGCCGACGCCTAAACGAATCATCGCCGCTTGACTCATCGATCATACGGCGCTGCTGCACCACATCTTGTAAGCCATAGGCCAGCCAAGCGGTCGCCGGCGTGCCGTCACGCCCGGCCCGACCGGTTTCTTGGTAATAACCTTCGACCGACTTAGGCATATCAATGTGCGCCACAAAACGCACATCGGGCTTATCAATCCCCATCCCAAACGCAATCGTCGCGACCATCACGATGCCGTCCTCGCGCAGAAACCTCGATTGATTTTTGGCACGCACCGCAGGACCCAACCCAGCGTGGTAAGGCAAGGCCTCAATGCCCTGAGCGCACAAAAACTCGGCAGTCTCATCAACCTTATTGCGAGACAAGCAATACACAATGCCCGCATCGCCAGCATGCTCTTGTCGCAATAATTGCAGCAACTGCTTGCGCACCTCTTGCTTTTCGACAATGTGATAGCGAATATTGGGCCGATCAAAGCTCGCCACAAAATGGCGCGCCTCGCCCAAGGCCAGGCGTTCTGCGATTTCGGTACGGGTGACATCCGTCGCTGTGGCAGTGAGCGCAATTCGCGGCACGTTTGGCCAGCGCTCGTGCAACATCGACAAGCCAAGATATTCTGGCCTGAAATCATGCCCCCACTGCGAGACGCAATGCGCCTCGTCAATCGCAAACAGGGCCAATTTACCGCGCGCGAGCAACTGCAGGCAGCGCTCAGTCAGCAAACGCTCGGGTGCCACGTACAACAGATCAAGTTCGCCGGCTAAAAAAGCCTGCTCAACCTCGCGCGAATCTTGCCAATCTTGGGTGGAGTTTAAAAAAGCCGCTCGAACGCCAAGTTCTGTGAGCGCATCGACTTGATCTTGCATCAGGGCAATCAAGGGCGAAATCACAATCCCGACACCCGAACGCACAAGCGCAGGCACCTGATAACAAAGGGATTTTCCGGCACCAGTGGGCATCAACACCAAGGCATCACCGCCACCAATCACATGCTCAACAATCGCCTGCTGGTCACCGCGAAACGATTCATAGCCAAAGACCGTTGCCAGCACCCGTGAGGCGCCAGATTGGGTTTTTGCATCAATCGTCATTGTCATGCCGGTATTGTAGGGGATTCGCTCAACGTGCACGCACCCATAAAAGATCATTTCAATTGATTTCAAGCCGCTTGCTCAAACCCACGCCGCGTTGCACACTCTCGGTATGGATTCTCGAACTGGCACTGAACCGCGCATCAAGATTTTAGTGGTCGATGACGACCCTGCTCTGCGTCAACTACTCGCAGACTATCTCAACAAGCATGGCTTTGATACCCTGCTCGCGCCAGACGCGACCGATCTCGCGGCGCGTATCTTAAGGTTTGCCCCCGAATTGATCGTGCTTGACCGCATGATGCCAGGGGGCGACGGCGCCGAGGCGTGCCGAGCTCTGCGAGCGCAGGGCGAGGACATCCCCGTCATTCTGTTAACCGCGCGCGACGAATCGGTTGACCGCATTATCGGCCTTGAGGCAGGCGCCGATGACTATGTTGGCAAGCCGTTTGATCCACGCGAATTACTTGCCCGCATTCAAGCCGTGCTGCGTCGCAAGCGCGGCGCCTCGGCACTGACCAAAAATGCGCCGGTGCAGTTTGGTGCCTTTACCTTTGATCCAGTCATGCGCCAACTGCTGCGCGGCCTTGAAGTCGTCAAGCTGACCGGAGGTGAAATCAACCTGCTTGAAGCCTTAATTCGCAATCCGGGCAAACCTCTTTCACGTGAACGACTACTGACACTGGCTCGCGATGATGAATCTGGTGAGCGCAATGATCGCGCCATCGACATTGCCATTTTGCGCCTGCGGCGCGCCCTTGAAGACGACCCCAAACAGCCTCGCTGGATACAAACGGTCTGGGGTACCGGCTATCGCTTTTCGCCGTGAACCCGCTCAGCTTTTTACTGCCGCAGTCGTTTCGCTCTAGGCTGGTGCTGTTAGTGCTGGCGACGGTGCTGGCCGGTCAGGCCGCCACCCTGTATTTAGTGTCGATTTACCAACGCGATCACGCTCAAACCGTGGCGTTAGATTTACTTGCCACCACGATCCGTACCTTGCAGTACTCAATGGAGCACGTGCCCCCCCCCGAGCGGGCAGAGTTCGTGCATCAGGCCTCTCAAGGGCATTGGCGGATGTGGTCTAAACCCTTGCCCAACGATGCACGACTTCAACGCAGAGCCGCCAGAAACGAACAAGCGGCGACGCGCATGCCTCAACCAAGGGATGGGCAAGCCCCGCGCGCGCAGCCAACTCATCCTCGACCCGCAGAGCGGTCTTCACCTCCTGCTCCACCTGCCGCAACAGGGTCTTCTACCGCGCTTGCAGCACCTGAGCATCCCGCGGCACTCGCTCCAGTAAAGCCCGGACCACGCGAACAGTTTGCCTCAGACGATGTCAGGCGTGGACTTGCGCGGTTGATCGGACGCTTGAACAATCGTTTAAGCGGGGATAGCCGTGTGGCTCTGTCACGCGGGCCTATTCCAGAAATTTATATTTCGCTCACGCGACCGAACGAAACCGAGTCACCTCGCCATCGTGAGTGGCTGGTCATTCCACTCGATCGGATTGATCCCCCTTTAGCCACCTCGCTCATCATCTGGTGGCTTAGCGGGCTTGCCTTGTTGCTACTGCTCGCAGCGTGGTTTTCATGGCATATCACACGGTCGATCACGCGCTTGGTCGATGCGACCGATCGTCTGGCTGCCGGAAAGCCGGCGCGCGTTGAACCAGCGGGCCCAGCCGAAATCAAACGCCTGGGCGAACGGTTTAACGCCATGCTCGAGGCCTTGAGCCAATCAGACGCGACTCGTCGCACCTTGCTGGCAGGATTGCCTCATGATCTGAAAGCCCCGCTCGCGCGCATGTGGTTACGCATTGAAATGAGCGACGATACGTCGCTCAAAGACGGGATGCGCAAAGATCTGCAAGACATGCAGCAAATGGTGGATCAGTTTATTCAGTACCTGCGAGGCTCTGATCCGGCGACTTATCATTTTGCAAGATTTGCGCTGAATGACTGGGCGAGTGAACGCGTCGCTAACTGGAGCGGTACACGCAATGAGGTCATCTTGGTGGGCGCACCCACGTCTCTCATGGTGAGTGCTGATGGCGCGGCGCTTTCGCGCCTGCTTGATAATTTAATCAGCAATGCGCTGCATCATGGCGCGCCACCCGTAGAGGTCTCATTGAGCTCTGTTGACACTTGGGCGGTGCTCACCGTCACAGATCACGGCCCGGGGATCCCGCCTGAGCGGCGCGCCGAGGCGTTCAAGCCGTTTGTACGACTCGACGAGGCGCGCACGCGAACGGGGAATGTGGGTTTAGGCTTGGCACTTGCCGAGGCTATCGCGGCAGCGCATGGCGGTACGCTCACGCTCGATCAGGCTGCTGATCATGGCGGGCTCAAGGTCGAACTTCGCTTACCACTGGCCGTTTAGCTTCCCACTAGCCGCTCATGCATCACACCCGTCATGGCGCGCGACCAAACAGCCCTCGATATGTCACCAAATTAAAAATCACCATGATTGGCAACGCCACGATCGTGGCGGCCAGCACAAGTTGCAACGAACCTGGCGCTGCAGCAGCGTCCCAAAGCGTGAGGTGATCAAGGATCACAAACGGAAACATGCTGTAGGTCAGGCCACTGAGCATGGCGCAAAATAAAATCAAACACAAGGCAAAGGGCAGCCATACTAAGTTTTGGTAGCGCGCTTGCACCACTCGGGTCAGACTCATATCGATGCCTACAAAGCACGCCAACATCAGCAACCAAACTGGGGCCGCCATGACAAGATTGGTGGCACTGCTCCATTTATAAAATATCGCTGGGTTTGCCAAACCCAAGGCGATCGAGACCGCAACCATGCCCGCGGCGGTCCAACGAATCGCATGACGGGCCCAATGCGCAGCAAACACCTGCAAGTCATCTTGCAAACGCATCGCCAACCAACAGGCACCTAGCAAGCCATAGCCAGCAACCGCACACAGCGCAATGAAACCCGTAAACCAGACGGCTGGAGCGTCTTCTTTAGCACCCAAGACAAGCTGAGAGATTAACGCGCCATGGCCCAGCGCCGTTAACACCGAGCCAAGCCAAAACAAGGCGATCCAGCGATCACGCTTGTCGCTCGCTGCCCGAATGCGAAACTCAAACGCCACGCTACGCAGCATGACACCAATCATCGTCAACGACATCGGCACATACAGCGCCCCCAGCACTTCACCCCAGGCTAGCGGAAACGCTGTCAAAAACAACCCAAGCGCCAACAGCATCCAAAAGCCATTGGCATCGCGCAAGGGGCTTAAGGCAACCATCAACTGCGAACGTGATTGTTTGGGCGCCAGAAGCACCAACACCCCCACGCCAATATCGAATCCGTCAAATAAGGCCGCGCCAACAATTAAAACAAAGAGCAGCCCCATCATGAGCAAAGGCATCCAGAACGCCGGATTCCCCACGTTTAACCCCAGCGAAGCCGCCAATGCATCAATCATGGACGCATCCCAGGTTTGCGCACCGGGACAACGCCAAAGCGCGCCGCATGCCACAGCATTTGAATAAACCCCGCCAACATCACTGCGTAGGTGGCGACAGCCCCTGCCAACACCCAGGCCAGCGTGAGCGGTGCCACAGCAGCCAGCGCATCTTGTTGCAACAACGTGCCCCACACCAAATAAGGAGAACGCCCCAAATCTGAAAGGTTCCAGCTCACCAACCAGGCTAATGCACCTAAGCTACCAGACCACACTTGCATGCGTAACAACCACTTTGGCTGACGCGACGGCTCAAACCCCCGCCTGAGCGCCACCAAAAGTGTCACGACAATCAACACGCTGGCGATGGCGCCAAGCAATAACGCGGCGCGCAAGAGCCAAAACAAGAGGACGACAGGTGGCAGCAACTCACCCGTCACATCCAGCCCAACTAAGCTGGTATCAGTCTGCTTGCCCAACCACCGCTGGGGATTGACCTCAGAGGCCCAAAACACCTC
Organism: Burkholderiaceae bacterium; assembly: GCA_029866055.1. GTDB lineage: Bacteria > Pseudomonadota > Gammaproteobacteria > Burkholderiales > Burkholderiaceae_B > Zwartia. The sequence continues at coordinate 7,829 of JARXAG010000199.1, read as the reverse complement.
GGTTGAACGCTGTTGTAACTTGGGCACACCCAACCACACCCAGCTCGGAGCAGCTGAACTCTGCCAGACGCCCACCTGAGCAGCGGCGATAGCGGGTTGATAGCGCGCCACCATTCTGGCATTACCATCGAGGGCAGCCCAATAAAGCACGATCGCACACACAGACACCAGTACTCCAGTGCGAAACGACAAGCGTTCACCTTCGTCAGGTGGGCGGCGTAACGCCTGCCAGGCCGTCACACCAATCAAAAGCAGTCCCGCAAACAAAAATGCACCCGCCACGAAACTCACCGAACGCCACAGCACAAATGGGGTCAGGATGATTTCGTTCCAGCCATACACCTGATAACGCCCGTCGATTAAACCTGCGCCGACAGGCGCCTGCGCCCAAGTGTGCAACACGACTGCCCAAAACAGCGTCAACGTCAACCCAAGAGCCACCATCAGCACGGCAAAAAAATGCGCTTTGGCCGACACGCGACGCTGCCCAAACAGCACCACCCCCATAAACAGCGACTTTGTGACAAAAAAAGTGGTGATACCAAAGGCCAGCAAGGGGCCCGCCACGTTACCGGTGCGTTCAATCAATTCAGGCCACAGCGTGCCTAGCTCAACGAGCACCGGTAAGGCTGTCGCCAACGCCAAAAAAAAGGACAAGGCAAAAATCCGAACCCAAAACCGATACGCGGTCGTCCAGCCAGAGTCTGGAGCCTTCCAAGCGCGAAACCGAAACACGCACAGAATCCAGCCCAGCGCCATGGCGAGCGCAGCAAACAGAACGTGCATGTTCAGACTCAGGGCGAACTGCGCGCGGGCGAGAAAAAGTGCTGAAATTTCCATGATTTGGGCTAGTGTAGACCGGTCGTGGCAAAATGATTCTTTTAAAACGGCTTTAATACTCAAAATCCTGTATGACCACAGACTCTGTTTCGCCGGTAACGACCAATTTTTTACGCAATATTATTGAAGCCGACCTAAGCGCCCAGCGCTTTGCGGGCAAACTGTGGGCCGGCCAGCCGGGGCCAGCGTCTGTGCAGGCCGCGGGCTCGCCCGATCCCGCCAAGATCCGCACACGGTTTCCACCCGAGCCCAACGGCTATCTGCATATTGGCCACGCCAAGAGCATCTGCCTGAACTTTGGCTTGGCGCGCGACTATGGTGGCGTGTGCCATCTGCGTTTTGACGACACCAACCCTGAAAAAGAAGAGCAAGAATACGTTGACGGCATCATTGACGCGGTCAAGTGGCTAGGCTTTAACTGGCAGTCAAATGGCAGCGAGCATCTGTTTTTTGCCAGCGATTATTTTGGTGTGATGTATGACTGCGCGTTGGCGTTGATCCAAGCCGGCCACGCCTATGTTGACGAGCAAAGCCCCGAACAAATGCGCACCATGCGCGGCACACTCACTGAAGCGGGTCAAAATTCACCTTGGCGCGAGCGCCCTGCCTCAGACTCAACCCGGTTACTGAACGAAATGCGCGAAGGCAAGCACGCTGACGGCAGTATGGCGTTACGCGCAAAAATTGATATGGCTTCTCCCAATATCAATCTGCGTGACCCCGTCTTGTACCGGATCCGGCATGCTACCCACCACCGCACCGGCAACCAGTGGTGCGTGTATCCGATGTACGCCTTTGCCCATCCAATCGAAGATGCACTCGAAGGCATCACCCACAGCATCTGCACGCTCGAGTTTGAAGACCAACGCCCGTTTTACGACTGGACGCTGAACCGACTGAACGAGCTTGGCAAGTTGGCAGCCCCCCTGCCCCATCAGTACGAATTTGCCCGGCTCAACATGAGCTACATCGTGACGAGCAAACGCAAACTCCTGCAACTGGTCAAAGAGGGCCACGTCACGGGTTGGGATGACCCACGCATGCCAACGATTGTGGGCTTACGCCGCCGCGGCTACACCCCCGAGGCCTTGCGTCTGTTCTGTGAACGCACCGGTGTGTCTAAAAATAACGCTCGCATTGACTACAGCTTATTAGATCAAGCGTTACGCGAAGTGCAAGACCCGGTTGCCCCTCGTTGCGTGGCGATTCTTGATCCCTTAAAGCTTGTCATTACCAATTTTCCGGCGGGTCAGGTAGAGCCCTGTCAGGCACCTCGTAACCCGCACGACCCTGAAGTGGGTCAGCGTCAGTTTGGGTTTACCCGTGAGCTATGGATTGAACAAGAAGACTTCGCCGAGGTGCCGCCGCCCAAGTACTTCAGGTTGTTTCCGGGCAATTCGGTGCGCTTGAAGTACGGCTATGTGGTCACCTGCACAGGTTTTACTAAGGATTCCTCAGGTAAAGTGACTGAAGTGCATGCCGAATACCACCCCGATACCAAAAGTGGCACGGCCGGTTCAAATGCCGTCAAAGTCAAAGGCACCGTGACTTGGATTAGTGCGGCACAAGCCATCCCCGCTGAGATTCGCCTATACGACCGACTGTTTTCAGAGCCTTTTCCGGATGCGGGCGACAACGACTTTTTAGCCTGCCTGAATCCAAATTCGGCGCAAAGCGTCAAGGCGTGGCTTGAACCGGGTACGGTCGCCACTGCTGGCGTGGTGTCTCAGTTTGAACGCCTGGGCTACTTTGCCGTCGACTCGGTTGACTCAACCCTCGAACGGCCTGTTTTTAATCGCGTCACCACCTTAAAAGACACATGGGCTGCCGGTGTCTGAGTTATCATTCTGAGCCATGACGACCGACATTTCAGCCCTAGATTTTAAAAGCGCCACACTCTATGCGATTAGAGTGGTGCTTCAGCATGCTGATACCAAAGCGCTAATCAAGGCGCTTAAAAAACGCATGGCTGACGCTGGTGCTTTTTATGAAAACGAACCCGTGGTCATTGACGCGGGTTCGGTCGACGAAGTCGTTGACTGGGCACCCTTGCTTAAGGCTTTTGCTGACCACCGCCTGCCTGTCATTGGCGTGGTGGCGCAAGGCGATAACTTAGCAGCGGCCAAGGCCTGCGGGCTTGCGGCGGTTGACTTATCGACAAGCCCCGTGCGCAATGCCGCAGAGACGCAAACAGCGGCCTCGGTCGTTGAGCCTGTGACGGCAAACGTACCGGCACCAGCGGCGGCGGATGAGGCTGGCGCAACAGTTACGCACAGCAAAACCTCAAACACCGACAGCCCAAACGCCGCCCCCACCATGGTGGTGCGTGGCCCCTTGCGTTCGGGTCAGCGGGTGTATGCCCGCCAAAGTGATTTGATCGTGATGGGTGTGGTCAGCCGCGGCGCCGAAGTTATTGCAGACGGCAATATTCATGTTTATGGCCCGCTGCGTGGCAAAGCCATGGCAGGTGCGCGCGGCGACACGGCGGCTCGTATCTTTACGACGACGCTTGACGCCGAGCTTGTCGCTGTTGCTGGTATTTATCGTGTAATCGATTCAAAATTACCGGCCGAGCTGCACCAGCGTCCGGCTGTGATTCAGCTGCAAAAAGACGCGTTGCATCTGACGCCTCTTGAAAAATAGTCGTTCAATATTGCAGTCTTACATAAGGGTTAGTCAGTCATGACACGTATCGTAGTGGTGACCTCAGGTAAAGGTGGTGTGGGTAAAACTACCACTAGCGCCAGTTTTTCGTCGGGCTTGGCCCTGCGTGGTTTTAAAACCGCCGTGATCGATTTTGATGTGGGCCTGCGTAATCTTGACTTGATCATGGGCTGCGAGCGACGAGTAGTCTATGACTTTGTCAATGTGATTCAAGGCGAAGCCACTCTCAATCAGGCCTTGATCAAAGATAAAAACTGCGACAATCTGTTTGTTTTACCCGCCTCGCAAACACGCGACAAAGATGCGCTGTCACAAGAAGGCGTCGAGAAAGTCATCAACGACCTTAAAGAGATGGGGTTTGATTACATTGTGTGCGATTCGCCCGCAGGTATCGAAACGGGTGCCCTGTTAGCGGCCTATTTTGCTGATGACGCGTTGGTAGTCACAAACCCCGAAGTGTCTTCGGTACGCGACTCGGATCGTATCCTTGGTATCTTGGCGTCAAAATCGCGTCGCGCCATCGAGGCCGATGAACCGATCAAAGAATACCTGCTGCTCACCCGCTATAACCCCAAGCGTGTTGAAGACGGCGAGATGCTGTCGCTCAAAGACATCGAAGATATCTTGCGCATCAAACTGATCGGTGTCATCCCCGAGTCTGAGTCTGTTCTGCAAGCGTCTAATCAGGGCTTGCCGGCGATTCACCTCAAAGATACCGACGTCGCTGAAGCGTATCAAGATGTGGTCGCGCGCTATTTAGGCGAAGAAAAACCACTACGTTTTGTCGACTACGCAAAACCAGGCCTGTTTAAGCGCCTGTTTGGAGGCAAATGATGTCCTTTCTGTCTTTCTTGCTTGGCGAGAAAAAAAAGACCGCCACCGTTGCCAAAGAGCGTCTGCAGATTATTTTGGCCCACGAACGCGGTGGGCAAAGTGCCACGCCTGACTACCTGCCAGCGTTGCAACGCGAATTGATCGCCGTCATTTCTAAGTACGTCAAAATCAACCCCGAAGACATCAAGGTCAGTCTCGAACGACAAGACAGCCTTGAAGTGCTTGAAGTCAAAATCGAGATGCCGCAGCGCTAAAGGCAGGCTCAACGCAAAAAAGCGCAACTGCTTGATAGCACCCCAAAACGTTGAGCACTCATTCAAAGTTTTGGAGTTTTATATTACAAGACTCATTCATGTCAACGTTTGATCCAAAACGTAGAGTGCAACGCTAAGTTGAATACTTAGATCACGGCGTACTTAGATCACGGCGACGCGTCAAATTAAAACCACCTCGCAAATTCACCCAAAGCGACTGATCACAGCTTCGTCAACAATCAATAAAACACGATCTCAGTCGAAGAACCCTTGAGATTACGATGAAAGCACTGAAAATCTATCTTAGCTTGCTGTTGCTGTCTTTTGTATTGACACCCGCTCAAGCCGAAGAACCCGCCATACGGCAAGACTACATCACAGGGGCATTGAGTTCTTTTCCATATAAACGGCATACGTTTGCGGAGGTTGCTCAACCCCTCGCCTTAAGTCAGGCAAACGTGCTGACAGCAAACCAACAAATCATTGTTGACCTGGCTAAAAAAGCCTTTGATGACGATTCATTTGCGTTGGGGATGATGCTGGTCGACCGTGGCCATATCGTATTTGAGCAATTCAAAAAAGGCACCAACCACAAGACAAAGTTTTTTTCGTACTCGATGGCAAAAAGTTTAACTGCCATGACCGCGGGCCAAGCGCTTTGCGCAGGGCAACTCAAATCGCTGGATGACCGAGCAGGTAGCTATGCCAAAACCATCGACAAAACTGTATTTGGCCAAGCAACGTTGCGACAACTGCTCACCATGAGTAGCGGCGCGCGCGCGCCAGACGAAGCCGGCGGGTCACTCTTTGGTGAATGGAATGACATCACCACAAGTCGCATTTCGATTGACGACGTCTTAAAAAAATACGGCAATGAAAAAGCCAATGCCAATATTTTCTCGTACAACAACAGCGACACCAATGCCTTGATGCTGGCAGTCAACGGTGCTGGCAATTTTGCAAAAATATTTGAACAAAAAGTTTGGCAACCTAGCCAGCCAGAACAATCCGCAACTTGGCTCACCGATAAGCAAGGGCAACTATATGCTGCTGCAGGCTTTGGCGCAGTCTTGCGTGACTGGGCACGCCTCGCGATGCGCTCGATTGCGCTGATTAAAGGCGCTGACGGCCCCTGCATGACCGAGTTTATGCAACAAGCCACGGCGCGCCAAACCTCAGATACCGTCAAGCCGCGTTTTTGGGATTACGGCTATCAAACCTGGGTCAGTCATAAATGGGGGGTACCCGTGTATGCCTGGCAAGGTGCGTACGGGCAGTCAGTGATCATTGATCCGACTCATGAACGCATTCTGATTATGTTCAGGTACAAGGCTCAAGAAGCAAGTTATCGGGCAGTCGGCGGGTTGTTTAGTCGTTGGACGCGCATGCCGGCACAATAGTCACGCGTTTTTTTGCGATATGATCATTCGAGGTGACAACCCTCTAATCTGAACTTTTCAAAATAATTAAAAAGTCTGATGAACATTGCAAAATCCTTTCTTTCACGCGCACTCAGTCATCCTGAGCTAAAGGCGCTGACTTGCGGTAAACAAACGCTCACCTATGGCCAACTGGCACAACGTGTGCATGGTTTGGCCGGTGGCTTGTTAAACACTTTGCATCTTGCGCCCGGCTCGCGCGTGATCCTGTGCATGGAAAACCGCAACGCGTTTATCGAGGTGCTGTTTGCCACCTGGACTGCGGGGCTTTGCGCGGTGCCAGTGAACGCAAAACTGCATCCGCGCGAAGTCAAACCAATTGCCTTAGATTCTGGTGCAGCTGTGATTTTCACCAGCGCCTCCTTGTATGCAGGCTTGGCCGAAGCACTCGCTGACCTGCCTGGTCAACGACAGATCATTTTGGTCGACGATGACGCCTACGAAGGCTACGTACGCTCGAAACCCGTGCCCTGTGCCTCGCTGCTGCCTGATGACTTGGCCTGGATTTTTTATACCAGCGGCACGACCGGCGTCCCCAAAGGCGCGATGCTGTCGCACCGCAACCTGATCAGCATGAGCTTGCAATATGGGGCTGATGTCGATTGCGTGCGTCCTGGTCAAACCATGCTGCATGTTGCACCGCTCTCACATGGCGCGGGGCTCTACGCTCTGCCGCATTTATTTGGCGGTGGTCATCAAGTGATTGAAGAGAGCTTCAGCACCGATCTGGTCTTTGAAGCCTTGCAACAGTATCCAGATGTCACCTTGTTTGCCGCACCCACCATGCTGTCGCGCATGATTCGCTCGGCTGAAGGTATTAAAAACCCCGCAGGCAACTTGCTGACTGTGTTTTACGGCGGCGGCCCGATGTACGTCAGCGATCTGGTGCAGACGCTTGATTTACTTGGACCACGCCTGGTACAGATTTATGGACAAGGCGAAAGCCCCATGACCATGACTGCGCTGTCTAAGATGGATCATGAAGGGCCGCGTGACGAGGCGCACATGGCTCGCTTAGCGTCTTGCGGCACGGCGCGTACTGGTGTTGAAGTGCGAGTGGTCGGCGAAGACGGCAAAGAGTTACCGCCGGGTGAACTGGGTGAAGTGGTCTCACGCAGTGACACCCGCATGCTGGGCTACTGGAACAACCCCAAAGCCACTGCGTCGGCCATCAAAAACGGCTGGCTCTGGACAGGCGACATCGGCACCATGGATGCCAAAGGTTACCTCACACTGCGCGATCGCTCAAAAGATATGATCATTCGCGGTGGTTCAAATATTTATCCGCGCGAAATCGAAGAAGTGCTGTTACGTCACCCCGCTTTAGCAGAGGTGTCGGTGGTGGGTCGCGAAGAGCCAGATCTAGGCGAAGAGCCCGTTGCCTTTGTGGTGGTTAAGCCTGGCATGACGATCACGACTGACGAAATGGATACCTTGTGTTTGGACAACATGGCGCGCTTCAAGCGCCCACGCGAATATTTCTTCAGCGACGATTTGCCCAAAAATAATTACGGAAAAATTCTTAAAACAGAGCTGCGCAAGCAACTCGCCAAAGGAAAATAATCATGCGTGACGTCTTTGTAGCGGGTATCGGCTCGACCACCTTTGGCAAACATATTGCCACGCCGATTGAATCGCTAGCCGTTGAGGCGGCGGCGCGTGCCATCGTTGAATCAGGCATTGACCGCGAGCGTATCGGTGCCTTGTATTTAGGTAACTTCATCAGCGGCCCACTGAATGGCAAAGAAGTCTTGGCCGGTATCGTGGGCGAGCGTTTAGGGTTGGGCAATATCCCCTG
>JARXAG010000193.1 GCA_029866055.1 Burkholderiaceae bacterium | reverse complement strand
AGAGGTGAGGTGCGCGGTAGTATGCACGGGTACGAGATCATCCACTCCAAGGTGACCGTTGCAGATTCTGTGTTGCCGGCGGCCTTGACGCCCGTGTATCCAACGACAGAGGGCTTATCTCAACCGAGTTTGCGTAAAGCGATTGGGCAAGCGCTCGAACAAGTCGAGCTCAACGACACACTTGAGCCCGAGTTGGTTCAACGACTCGGCTTGCAGAGTTTTGGTGAAGCGATTCGCACACTTCACGCCCCTACACCAGACATGGACGCGCACGCTTTAATTGAGCACACGCATCCGTCGTGGCTGCGTATTAAGTTCGATGAACTCCTTGCACAGCAATTGTCGCTGGCGGCGGCCCGTGATGCGCGGCGCAGTCTGCGCGCAAAAAGCTTGTTCGCGAATCCAACGCCTGACAGCCTGTGTGCGCGCCTGCTGCAATCCTTACCGTTTAGCCTGACGCCAGCACAGCAACGCGTGACCAATGAAATCAGCGCCGATTTGCAACGCGAGTTTCCGATGTATCGCTTGCTACAGGGGGATGTCGGTAGTGGCAAAACGGTAGTGGCTGCGCTTGCCGCCCTGCAAGCAATCGATGCTGGCGTGCAGGTCGCCCTGATGGCACCCACTGAAATTTTGGCCGAACAGCATTTTCAAAAATTAAAAATGTGGTGCGAACCGCTTGGGATTGAGGTGTGTTGGTTAACCGGTAGTATCACACCCAAGGCACGCAAAATCGCAAACGAGGCGATTTCAAGCGGGCGGGCGCGCCTAGTGGTTGGTACCCAAGCGTTGATTCAAGACACGGTCGAATTTTGTGACTTGGGCTTGGTGATTGTTGATGAACAGCATCGCTTCGGTGTCGCCCAGCGCCTGTCGTTATCTAAAAAAGGCGAAGAGCTTGAGTCAGTCACTACGCGTGCGGCGATAAGCACTAATGTAAAAGATGGCCCGCAGGAAGCCGCGAGCGAGCCAGTTTCAAATAAAGACTGGATCCCGCATCAACTGACCATGAGTGCCACACCAATTCCGCGCACGCTAGCGATGACGTTTTATGCGGATCTTGAGGTGTCATCGATCGACACCTTGCCGCCGGGGCGCACGCCGGTTGTCACAAAGTTAATCTCTAACGCACGACGCGATGAGGTGCTTGGACACGTCGCGCAGGCCTGTGCCACCGGACAGCAGGTGTATTGGGTTTGCCCGCTGGTGCAAGAAAGCGAATCGCTCGACTTACAAACCGCAGTCGATACGCACCTTGCCTTGACCGAGGCCTTGCCTGACTACACCGTTGGTTTAGTGCATGGTCAGTTACCTACGGCCGAGAAAGCCGCCGTCATGAAAGCGTTTCGCGAGGCGCACATCAACGTGCTGGTCTCAACGACCGTCATCGAGGTCGGGGTCGATGTGCCTAACGCCTCATTGATGGTCATTGAGCACGCCGAGCGTTTTGGTTTGGCCCAGTTGCATCAGCTACGGGGACGCGTCGGACGCGGCGTAGCAAAGTCGGTATGCGTGTTGCTGTTTCAAACACCCTTGTCGATGCTGGCGCGTCAGCGGTTACGTGCCATGTACGAGACCCAGGATGGTTTTGAGATTGCCCAGCGTGATCTTGATTTGCGCGGGCCAGGTGAGTTACTTGGTTCGAAGCAATCGGGCGTCACGTTGCTGCGCTTTGCAGACCTCGCTGCCGACGGTGGGCTCGTTGTAGCGGCCCGCCAAGCCGCCATTGAGCTTAGAGATACGGCCCCGCATATTGTTGAGCGCCACTTGGCGCGTTGGATGCGTGGACGAGAAGATTTTTTACGCAGCTAGCGTTCAGACAAGTTTAGAGACAAGGTACGCCGTCCGATGCACACAATCATGCAACGTCTTTGCTTATACGGCCGTTTAGTGCGTCTCGACAAGCCGATCGGGATTTTGCTCTTGCTATGGCCAACTTTATGGGGCTTGTTTGTGGCGGCGCAGGGTTGGCCAAGTCTCAAACTCTTGGTGATTTTTGTCTTGGGTACGGTGCTGATGCGCTCAGCGGGCTGCGCCATGAATGATTATTTTGATCGCGATGTCGATCGCCACGTCAAACGTACCGAGCAGCGTGTCTTGACGTCGGGTCAGATCCAACCGCACGAGGCGCTATGGGTGGCAGCGGTTTTGGGGCTCTTGAGCCTGGCGTTGGTTTGGTCTTTGAACGGATTAACGCTTGTGCTGGCAGTCGTCGCCGCAGTCTTGGCCGTCACATACCCGCTGTTTAAACGTTTTTTTGCGATTCCGCAGGCTTATCTTGGAATTGCCTTTGGTTTTGGGATACCGATGGGCTTTGCAGCCACAGTTGGATCGGTGCCGGTCGTGGCGTGGCTGATGCTATTGGCGAACATTTTTTGGGCGATTGCCTACGATACCGAATATGCGATGGTAGATCGCGATGATGATATTCGCTTAGGTCTCAAAACCTCAGCCATCACCTTCGGAAAGTACGATATATTCTGTGTGGCTCTTTGCTACACCTGCACGTTGCTATTACTGGGGTGGGTGGGGTACTTGCTGTCTTACGGCTGGCCCTATGCGCTGGGGCTCTTGGCCAGCGCTGGTGTTGCGGCGCTGCATCTTGGCTGGATCAGGCACCGTACGCGCGAAGCGTGCTTTCGTGCGTTTTTGCACAATACCTGGATAGGCTTTGCCGTATTCTGCGGTATCTTTGTGCAGACGATCATTTTTCCGTAATTTTTTTTAAAGACTTGACATGAATCATATCCCTTCGGTCGCGTTCATCGGCGGCGGCAATATGGCAAACGCTCTGGTTTCGGGCTTGCTCGGGCAGGGCTGTGCACCCTCGCAATTGCACGTCCTCGAGGTCGCTGAGGTCTTGCGTGAGCAGTGGCGGGCTCGCGGCATCAGCGTTGCCAGCGCACCTGATGCTTCGTTATCTACCCAACAAGTCTGGATCTTCGCCGTTAAGCCACAGCAAATGCGTGAAGTGGTGTTGCAATGCAAACCTTGGCTTAAACCCGATACCTTGGTGATTAGTATCGCCGCTGGCATTTCACTACAGTCTCTGTCAACGTGGCTGGGCTCGCCCGAGCAACCGTACACACGAGTTGTGCGTTGTATGCCGAACACGCCCGCTTTGGTGCGTGCAGGCGTGACGGGGATGACGGCCGTCGAAGGTTTAGCTAAGGCCGAGGCAGATATTGCCACCAACTTGTTGAGTGCCGTTGGGCAAGTGGTGTGGGTCGATAACGATCAAGCAATCGACGCGGTCACAGCGCTCTCGGGTAGCGGCCCGGCCTACGTATTTTTATTTTTAGAATCTTTGATGGCTGGCGCCCAAGCCTTAGGCTTATCGGCAGAGCAGGCGCGTGCGCTTGCCCTTGCGACCTTGTCAGGCTCGACGCAATTGGCAGCTGAGTCGACTGAAACGCCCGCGGTCTTGCGCGAGCGCGTGACCTCGAAAGGGGGCACGACCGCCGCGGCTTTAGATGTATTTGCCAAACAGCATTTCTCAACGATTATCGCGCAAGCGATGGCTGCAGCCAATGACCGCGCAGCTGAACTGTCTAAAGAGTTTGGTCGCTAGTCTTTAACATTATTTTTATAAGAAAAAACGCATGAAAAAAATACTTATCTCGTTGGTTGTGATCGTTGCCATTGCTGTGTCGGGTTGGCTAGGGGCCAGTATCTACGTTGGTCGTTCTGTGGCGACGATTGTCGCGAACATGAGTGCGAAGGCTGGCCAAAATGCTGCCATTCGGATGGTGCAACCTGAGCATAAGCAAGGTCTGCTGTCGTCAACCGGTCAATTTGAGATTCGGTTTAATGACGTTGCTGTTGACGCAAAAAGTGGCAGTCAAATGTTTGCGCTGCAAGTGAACTATAGCGTTGAGAACCTGCTACTGCCTTCGTCGTCGATGCGTTTTAAATGGGAAGTCAAGCCGGTTGGTAAAGCGGGTACTGAGTTCAACCAACTATTTGGCTCTGAAATCAAACTTACAGGGCAGGGCAAGCTAGCGTACGGTGGCAAAGCCTTATCTACCCTGAAATTGCCAGAACTTGCCATGAAGCAAGGTAAAGAGTTGTTTCATTTGTCTCCCTCAAATGGCAATATTGCCTGGGGTGAGAAGACTGTCGCGCTGCAATGGAAAACCGATCGCTTGAGCTCGCGCGGCGAAGATCATGTACTTGATGTGCACGGCTTGAATTTTACGAGCGACATTCAAAATCGGGCGCGCGGGCTCGGTACCATGCACTTTGCGATCGATAAGTTCAGCACCAAAACTGCGACTGCAGAGTCTGTTGCGGTTGACGTCGCCATTACAGAGAACAACGCTAAGCTAGAAGTCAGTGTGATTCCAAAGATCGCGAGCTTGACTGTGGCGGGGCAAAAGCTCAGCGAGCTTTTGTTAGAGTTGGCGGTCAAGGGTCTGGATATCGCAAGCGTCGATACGCTGTCTGCGATTAGCACCGATTCAAATGACTTTCGAAACCTGACTGCTGACGAACAAGCACGCGCAAGCGGTGCGTTGCAAAATCTGGTTGCCAAAGGCTTTTCAATTGGCTTGCCACAAATTTCAGCCAAGATGGGAACCGGCTCAATCAAGGGAGACCTCTTGATTGAAGTCAGTAAGCCTGTTGGTGCGGCTGCTGACAAGTTCTCGCTCGTTCAGTCGGTCAAGGCGAATGGCAAACTTGAGGCGCAGGGTCGGATCATTGACAACACACAAAAGCGTCTAGCCCTCATGCTCGGCTTGGCGACCGAGACGCGCGAAGGGTTGCGGGCAAACTTTCAATTGGCAAATGGTTCGATCAGGGCAAACGGCAAATCTTACGATGTACGAGATAACCTCGCCTATTTTGATGAAATGATCAACGCTAAGTTATATCCAAAGTGATGGCTCTTGCTTGAAGGTGAGTCGACGCAACGTTGAGTTGTCTCGCGTTGAGTCCGTTGAAAACCTCTCAGACGATCGGCGCAAGCAGCTTTGGAAGTTCAATGCGCACTTTTAAACCAGGCTGTGCATCTTCGATGAATAAGGTACCGTCGTGTAGGTGCGTAAAGGCTGAAACGATTGAAAGCCCCAAGCCGCTACCAGGGCGGTTCGAACTCAAACGGTAAAAACGTTGCACGACTTTGCTGCGTTCTTGGGCTGCGATGCCGGGTCCGTTGTCTTGTACGATGATTGAAACCGCTTGTACAGTTTCTCTGACCTGTATCTTGATCGCTGCGGGTGACCCTGCGTATTTGAGCGCGTTGTCAATGAGGTTTGCCAAGATACCGGCAAGTAAGTCTTTGTCGCCATGTATCGTTGGCTCACCTTCAATGTCAACGATGAGCGTGACGCCAAGGGCTTCGGCGGCGGCATCGTAAAGCTCTAGCAAGTCAGTGACGACCGTACGCAAAAAGACCGGTTCGAACGGTTGCCGGCGGGTTCCGGATTCGGCCTCGGCGATCTGCAAGAGCTTTTCTAGTACGACGATTAAATCGTCGATCGCACCAATCGCAAAATGTCCGGCATTTTCTAGTTTTCGTTGCTCGGGTACACCGCGCAAGGCCTCTTCGAGATGCCCTCGTATGAGTCCTAAAGGGGTGCGCAGGTTATGTGCAATGGTGTTTGAGACATGTCGAACGCCTTCCATCAAGTGTTGAATTCGATCAAGCATGCGGTTGATATCTGCGCTTAACCGATCAAATTCATC
>JARXAG010000125.1 GCA_029866055.1 Burkholderiaceae bacterium | reverse complement strand
TTGGCCCAACCTAAACGCGCCATACCCTCGGCGATTGCGCCGCTTGATACCAAGACCACTTGTTTGCCCTGTGCTCGCAGGGCTGCGATTTGACTGGCCCATTGGGCGACGGCCTCGCGATCGATGCCTTGACCGTCGTTGGTCACCAATGACGAGCCAACCTTCGCCACGAGCCGTGTGGCCGAGGCGATGACAGACTGTGAACTAGAAGGGGCTACTGAGGAGGACGTCATCTCAAATTGAATCAACGTTTAAAGGCTATTTATTTTTCGGGCGTCGCCGGTCGTGTATCGGCCGCGCTGCGGGTGTCGTCAAAGCGCGGGTCTTCGGCCACAAAGGTGCCATCGGCCAAATCTTCGGCGATGTTGTCTTCTTGGCGGTAGGCATCAATTGCGTTTTGCAGATCCCAGATCAACTGTTGCGTACCGTCGCCGGATAAGGCCGAGATGGCAAACACCGGGCCCTTCCATTTATATTCTTTACAGAAGCGCTTTTTAACCGCCTCGGGCTCTGTGACCACATCAAGCTTGTTCAGCACCAACCAGCGTGGTTTGTTAAAGAGCGCTTCGTCGTACAAGCGAAGTTCTTCAACGATGGCGCGCGCTTCGCCCACGGCGCGGGCAACCGCATCTTCGTCTGGGTCGTGCGACGACACATCCACCAAATGCAACAAAATGCGCGTGCGTGTGAGATGACGCAAGAACAAGTGCCCCAGGCCCGCACCTTCAGAGGCGCCTTCGATCAAGCCCGGAATATCAGCCACAACAAAGCTACGAGACTCTGAAGTGCGCACAACCCCTAAGTTGGGATGCAGCGTCGTAAACGGGTAGTCAGCAATTTTGGGGCGTGCATTTGAGATACGGCTGATCAGCGTTGACTTGCCAGCATTTGGCATGCCGAGCAGGCCCACATCGGCCAACACTTTGAGCTCTAGGCGCAAGCGGCGCTGCTCGCCGTCTTTGCCAGGCGTCCATTGCTTGGGGGCGCGGTTCACGCTTGATTTGAAATGCACATTACCCAAACCGCCTTCACCGCCTGCGGCCAGGGTGACCTGTTGAGCGTGACGGTTCAGATCAAAGAGTTCTTCGCCGGTTTCGGCGTCATAAATAATCGTGCCAACAGGTACGCGCAAGGTGATGTTGGCTGCTGCGGCACCATACTGATCTGAGCCACGGCCATGCTCTCCACCTTTAGCGAGGTGCTTGCGTGCATAACGGTAGTCAATCAGGGTGTTGATATTGCGGTCGGCAATAGCGAATACAGAACCGCCTCGACCACCATCACCACCGTCAGGCCCACCCTTTGGAATGAATTTTTCACGGCGAAAACTGTGCGCGCCATTTCCGCCTTTACCGGCAATGACTTCAATGGTGGCTTCGTCGACGAATTTCATAAGAGAATGGTACCGTGAAAAGAAAAAGCCCTGCCGCCTGCGACAGGGCTTTTAGAACTAAAAAGCAGCTTACTCGGCCGAAACGATCGAAACCGTTGACTTGTTGAGCTTGCCTTGAACCGAAAATTTAACGTGACCGTCAATCAGCGCATACAGAGTGTGGTCTTTACCCAAACCCACGTTTGTGCCGGGATGAAACGTTGTACCGCGCTGACGCACGATGATTGAACCGGCCGGAATCAGTTCGCCGCCGTAGGCTTTAACGCCCAGACGTTTCGATTCTGAATCACGACCGTTGCGCGTCGAGCCGCCGCCTTTTTTCTGTGCCATGTTTGTTCCTAGATTTAGCTGAAATTTAAGAGGACAATGCAGCGATTAAGCTGAAATGTCACCGATTAAAATCTCAGTGTAGTTTTGACGGTGGCCTTGATGCTTTTGATAATGCTTGCGACGACGCATCTTGAAGATCGTGACCTTATCATGGCGTCCTTGCGCAAGAACCGTTGCCTTGACCAGAGCGCCAGCCACAAGCGGGGTACCAACCTTAAGTTGGTCGCCTTCGCCTACGGATAACACCTGATCCAGCGTGATTTCTTGCCCAATGTCTGCCGGTATCTGTTCTATTTTAAGTTTTTCGCCAGAAGCAATGCGATACTGCTTGCCTCCAGTTTTTATGACCGCGTACATGGGTTAACCTCGTGTTTTAGTGCAATTGGAATCTCGGCTAACGTAGCCGAGCC
Organism: Burkholderiaceae bacterium; assembly: GCA_029866055.1. GTDB lineage: Bacteria > Pseudomonadota > Gammaproteobacteria > Burkholderiales > Burkholderiaceae_B > Zwartia. Next base: position 6,123 of record JARXAG010000125.1, on the reverse strand, counting down.
CGAAATAATAGCGCGTAACCACTTGAAAGTCAAAAGAAAGTCTGTGCAAAAACTCTCTGACCTGCTCGCCCCTGTTGCTGGGGATATGAACGCTGTAGATGCCGTCATTCGCTCGCGGCTCGACTCGGACGTAGTTTTGATCCGAACAATTGGTGATTACATCATTGGGGCGGGGGGCAAACGCATGCGCCCGGCCATGCTGCTGCTGGTCGCGCAGGCGCTTGGGTATCAGGGTAACCACCACCATTTAATGGCCGCGGTGGTCGAGTTTATCCATACGGCCACCTTATTGCACGACGACGTCGTCGACGAATCCGACCTGCGCCGCGGCCGAAGTACAGCCAACGCCGTGTTTGGTAATGCGGCAAGCGTACTGGTGGGCGATTACCTGTATTCGCGGGCTTTTGAGATGATGGTCGACGTTGACAGCATGCCCATCATGAAAATCATGTCTGGCGCCACCACCGTGATCGCCGAGGGCGAGGTGCTGCAACTACTTAATGTGCATGACCCCGACGTCTCTGAAGCGCGTTATTTACAGGTGGTCCGATTTAAAACAGCCAAGCTGTTTGAGGCGGCTGCCGAGGCGGGGGCGGTGCTGGCTGGGGCCAGTGAGGCGCAACGCGAGGCCGCTGCGGCCTACGGACGGCACATTGGTACGGCATTCCAGCTTGTTGATGATGTACTAGATTACAGCGGTGATGTGAATGCCCTGGGTAAAAACGTAGGGGATGATTTGCGCGAAGGTAAGCCAACCTTACCGTTGATCCGCGTATTAGAAGTGGGCACTGACCTACAGAAGCAGTTAGTTAGGCGCGCGATTGAGCATGGCGAGGCCGATTTCGATGCGGTCGCACAAGCCATTCACGATACTGGGGCGCTTGAGCATGCCCAACGTTGTGCGGTGGCCGAGGCTGACATGGCCTGTGAGGCGCTTGATGCGTTTCCGGAATCAGTCGCGCGTGAGGCTTTACTTAATTTTTGCGCCTTCGCGGTTGGACGCGATCGCTAGCTAGTCGCCAACCATCTCGCACCACACCGTGTGTGCGTCGGCGTCGCACACAGCTCATTTCCATGACAAATCCCTAAGACGAAATTACACGTCATTACGGTTTGTGCACTCACAGCACCGCTTTGTGCAATCCACAATTCACGTCATAAAAATGTCGTGCTAATTACATAAAAGCGTCACACCTTTGCGCCATCATCTGATCCGTGCAATTTGAGTCAACGCGGAATCTTGTTGGCGTTGCGCATATATAACAAGCCACAACCAATGCCTATCAATCAGTTCTGTTGCGATCCCCACAAAAAATATTTTTAGACGACCACCAATCGTTTTCAATCGGAGCCTCCTCGTATCATGCGTACTTTTAAACTTAAGCGCCTAGCGGTTTGCCTTGCAGGATTATCACTTGCACCTGTAGTGTGGTCACAACCCGCAAACGCGCCCAGTATGACAACCACTGACGTGGGTCGCATTCAGGTCGAAGGCTTGCCTGGCGGTACAGCGACCGGCTTAATCCAGCAAGAAGAGTCTCCTAAGATGCGCAGCTCGGTGAATCGTGAGGCAATCGAGCGACTCACGCCCGTTGCGAATCCCTATCAGATGATCGATCTGCTGCCAGGTGTCAACACGTTTAGTCAGGATGCAACGGGTTTGTTCGGTGGTGGCATACGCGTGCGTGGCGCCAATAGCGATCAATTGGGCTTTACTGTGAACGGTGCGCCCGTTAATGACTCGGGCAACTTTGCTGTTTACCCGATGGAGTATGTAGACGCCGAAAATATTTGTGAGGTGAACTTGACTCAAGGTGGTACCGACACCGACGCGCCTCACGTGGGTGCCTCAGGCGGTAACATCGGTATTAGTTATTGCGCGCCAGATGACAAGACTGGGTTTCGCTTTGCGCAAACCTTAGGTAGTTTGAACACTCGGCGCACTTTCGTGCGTGCCGATACGGGTTTGTTTGCAAACGACAAAGCCAAGTTTTTCGTGTCGTACTCAAACACCTACGCCAACCAATTTCAGGGCCCAGGCAGTGCGCAGCGCGACCACATTGACATGGGGATTGAAATCCGTCCTGACAACCAGTGGCGTCTGACAAGTAATTTTTCGTACAACAAAATGTTCAATAACAATTTTCGAACATTGACCCAGCCGCAAATTAATAGTGGTGGCAGAGATCAAACTTTTAGCTCGATCCCAGCACTGAACCCAACCGCAGTGTTCGGCACAGCGCAAAACGTTGCTGCGGTCACTGCAGACAATACGTATTATCAAAACTCGGTCAACCCGTTCGTGAATCTTATTTGGTCTGGCAAGGTCGAATACAAAATGAGCAAAGATGTGACGTTTTCTGCCGAGCCGTACTACTGGTACGGTCATGGCACCGGCGGAACACAACAAAGAGTGTTGGCCGAATCCGCTTTCTCGGGCAACAGTCTGAACTACGGCGTAGCCGATCTTAACGGCGATCGCGATACCCTCGATCGGGTGTATGTGTACAGCAGCAGCGTGACTGAGACTACGCGTCCTGGTATCACCTTAAAAAGCAATATTCGTATTGATAACCACGATCTGTTAGTGGGTGCTTGGGTTGAGCAGGCGCGGCACACGCAAACTGGCCCTGGAGTCCGGTTTGATAGCGGTGGCGCCTCGGTTGACCCTTGGTTATTTAATAGCAATCAGTTCGTTCAGTACGGTAATGGTCAAAACTACCAGTCACGCAATTGGTTAACCGTCAGCACTTCGACCTCGCTGTTTGCGCAGGACACGATCAAGATGCTTGAAGATAAGTTGCTGCTGCAGTTGGGCGTGCGCGGAACACAAATTCGACGTGACTTCACAAACTACGCGAACTCTGGCTCGACTAATATCTTGGGCGCTTCAACGGCGGATTACGACATCAACAAAACCTATGGCAAAGTGTTGCCAAACATTGGTTTGCGTTACCGCTTAGACGAACAGCAACAGGTCTTTGCTAACGTTGCACAGAACATGCGTGTGCCTAACAACAGCGCATTAGCCAATCTTTTAGTTGGCGGTAGGGTCGTTGACGGCGTGCTACAGGGCGCGCGGTTGCGTGATCCAGAAGTGAAGATGGAAACCTCGACCAACTTCGATCTTGGCTACCGCTTCGCATCAGACCGGTGGACATTCGCGGGCTCGGCGTATTACATCGACTTTCAAAATCGTATCGCCTCTGCGTACGATGTCACCGCCAACCAGACTATCGACTTTAACGTCGGTTCAGTGACGACCAGAGGCTTGGAATTTGAGGCGGGCTACAAAATCAACAACAACTGGTCGATGTATGGATCAGGAACGTACAACATCAGTACGATGAAAAATGATTTGCCTCTTACGGCTAACGCCAGCTTGCCGACCGCCGGTGCCCAGCTGCCCGATACGCCGAATTGGATGGCCGGTCTTCGCGTGTCCTACCAATCGAACTCTTGGTATGGCAATCTTGATATGAAGTACACCGGTGCCGCATACTCGACCCTGGTGAATGATGAAAAGATGGCGGGTTACACCTTGTTCAACGGAGCGATTGGTTATCGCTTTGAAGACTACGGCGTGCTTAAGAACCCTTCGGTTCAGTTCAACATTTACAACATCTTTAACACAAAGTATCAGCGCATCAGTTCGCCAAGCGGCAGCGGCTTTACCCCCAATGCTGTTGCACTGCCGGGCCTCTCAGCGGTTGCACCGTCGTATTACATCGGTGCGCCAACGTTCGTCTCTGTTACGTTACGCGCGGGGTTCTAACCTAGGTGAAAACCTCTCGCGCTCGGAAAGTGATCGAGCGCGGGAGGTGTTTCAAGCGATGCTCTTGCCAGCAGTCTTGGCGGTACATTCAAACAGTTGTCCGGAGCTTTTTAATGCCTAGTTTTGTTCGCCTATTTAAGGCGTTTTGTTTTGCCTTTACGTTGCACCTGTGTGTTCTAGCTTCACCCGCATTGGCGCAAGCCGCGACAACCTCTTCCGCGCACGCGTCAGTACCCGGTGAAAATCCCTACGGCCTGAAAGCGGTTTGGGCGCAGGGTGATGTGGTCGCAAAAGGCACACTTGCTATCCTAGTATTCATGAGTATTTTTAGTTGGTATTTGATTGTTGCCAAGTTGCTAGAGCAAAAGCGTTTGTTGGCGCAACAGCGCGACGCGATGCAGCGGCTCAGCAGCGAGAGCAGTCTTGAGCAGGCCGTCGAAGCCTTGCAAAGCAATAGCCCTTTCCGGTTTGTTGCGCAAGAGGCTCTCAAGAGCGCCGCAAAACATCAGGACATGCGAGGCGCCATCGACTTCAATGACTGGCTAATGTTGAGCTTGCAGCGTGCCACGACCTCGGTGCAGCAAAGTATGCAAAAAGGCTTGTCATTTTTAGCGACAGTAGGCTCGACCGCGCCTTTCGTAGGTCTGTTCGGAACGGTCTGGGGGATCTATAACGCCCTGGTGAGTATCGGCCTGTCAGGTCAGGCCAGCATCGACAAAGTCGCTGGGCCCGTTGGTGAATCGTTAATTATGACGGCGATTGGTTTGGCGGTCGCTGTACCTGCTGTGTTGGGCTACAACGTGCTGATTCGTCGCAATAAACTCATCATGCAGGGCGTCCAAAAATTTAGTGGAAACGTTCACGCCAGCCTTTTAGTCGCTGCAGCACAACGCTAAGCTGGCAAATTTTTGATAGTGTGATGAACGCGATTCATTTTAAAAACAGGTTGTCGTCATGGCGATGCAGGTAGGTTCGGACGATGCGTCTGAAGAAGTCATAGGAGAAATCAATACCACGCCCTTGGTGGATGTGATGTTGGTGCTCTTGATTATTTTTCTCATCGCGATTCCGGTAGTAACAACTTCGATCCCTGTGTCGCTTCCAAAAGAACGTTTAGAGGCACGGCACGCCAAGCCTGAAACCATCATCATTTCGGTGAGTCAGTCTGGAGGGCTATTTATTTATGACCGCCAAGTGGCCGGAGTCGATGCGTTGGCCGAGCAATTGCGTGACCTGGTCGCCAAGCATAAAGACAAAGGCGAACCGGACGTGCAGATTCGAGGTGACCTCGACGCAGATTACGAGGGCATTGGCCGTGTCATGCTGGCCTGTCAGCGTGCGGGCATTGCAAAAATTGCCTTTATTACCGAGCCTCCACCGGCCGGCGGCTGATGGTTTGACGATGCGAATGAAAAATAAGAAGACATAATTTTATGGCGATGCAACTTCCCGCTGACGGCGATGCTGATGACGCAGAGCCAATGATCGACATGAATACGACACCGCTGATTGATGTGATGCTGGTCTTACTCGTCATGCTCATCATTACGATTCCTATTCAGCTGCACGCAGTGAATATGAACGTGCCAGTCGCTGCCGCGGCGAGTACCCTTAAACCGGAAAAGATTGAACTGAACATTGCTGCGTCAGGCGACATTGAGTGGCAGGGCACGCCAGTGCAATTGTCCGAGCTTGAAACCTTAATGCGAAGCGGTGCGCAGCTTGCCGATCAACCGGTGCTGCAGATTCGCTCTGACCGGCATGCCAAATATTCTGTGTTGGTGTCCGTGTTAGCGGCGTCACGCCGGGCTGGATTAAACAAAGTGGTGATTGTTGGAAACGAGCAATATGCCAACTAAGCCGGTGGCTTCCGACGTTTTTACCGTCAATGATTTTGAGGCGATTCAAAATAAGGGATTTTGGCACCGCTATGGTGGTCTGGTCGCGGTTGTAGCGCTACATGTGGCGTTGGTATGGTTCGTTTTCAACGGCCTGACGCATCAGACGCCACCACCTACTAAAGTGGCCGCGCAAACGCTCATTCAAGAAGTCGCTTTACCACGCGCGCCTGCGCTTGCAATGCCAATACCGGTGTCTTTGCCAGCGCTGGTTGAACCGCAGCCACCCACCCCTGCGCCCGTTCAGGTTGAGCCCGAGCCACCCGCACCGGCACCACCACCTCCCCCAACGCCGGAACCACCGCCACCGCCTGAGCCGGTGCCACCACCACCACCTCCTCCTCCGCCTCCGACGCCGACGCCGGAACCACCGCCTCCGACGCCGCCACCACCACCGCCTCCACCTCCTCCTCCGACGCCGGAACCACCGCCTCCGCCGCCTCCTCCTCC
>JARXAG010000095.1 GCA_029866055.1 Burkholderiaceae bacterium | reverse complement strand
GGGATTGGCCTGGCCTGTGCCAAAGTTTTTTTAGAAGAAGGCGCGAAAGTTAGCCTTGTGTCGCGTGATCAAGCCAACCTCGAAGCTGCCAAAGCCACCCTGGTTGCACAAATGCCTGGTGTTGCTGCGCGCATCGCCGTGTTTGCGGCTGACCTTAAGAACGATGCCTCTGCCTTGGCGTGCTTGGATGCTGCAGAAAAAGCCATGGGCCCCGTAGATGTGTTGGTGAACTCTGCCGGTGCAGCCGCACGCAAGGCCGCGCCCGACCTTACACCTGAAGCCTGGCGCAACGCCATGGATGCCAAATTTTTCACCTACGTGAATATGATGGATCCAGTGATCAAACGCATGGGTGCGCGTCGCAAAGGCGTGATCGTCAACGTGGTGGGTGCGGGTGGCAAAGTGCCTTCGACGGTACATATTTCAGGTGGTAGCGCCAATGCCGCACTGATGCTGGCCAGCGCTGGCTTAGCAGCCGCCTACGCACCGATGGGAATTCGCGTCAACGCGGTGAACCCCGCCGCGACGCTGACTGAACGGTTGAAAGAAGGCATCAAAGTCACTGCCAATCACGAAAAAATCAGCGAGGCTGAGGCGTTAAAACAAGCGACAGCCAAGGTGCCGCTGGGACGTTTAGCGACACCAGAAGAAGTCGCTGATACTGTCGTGTATCTGGCGTCTGACCGTGCCAGCTACGTCACCGGCACGATCATCACAATGGACGGCTCAGCCAATCCAATCGTGGTTTAATTTTTCTGCATGCGGATAAATTGCTCGATAACAGCTTGATACGAAGTATCGGGCTGCAGTCCAAAACGGTGGGTGCGCTCGCAATCAAACTTTGATGGCCAGCCACCCACAATTTTTGTAATGGTCGGATCAGGCTTGACTGTCACCAAGCTGGCAACCTCTTTGCCAGCAACCTTCTCAAGTGCCTCTAGCATTTGTCCCACCGTCACAGTCAACGCAGGTAAATTCAATGCAGTACGACCACCAAAGGCTTCGCGCGTGGCTTCAGCAACCGCCAAGATCCCGGCAATCGTCGTCTCGGGCGATGCTAGCGCAACAGCAGTCGACAACTCAACCGGGCACACCGTCGCCACACCTGCCAAAGGCTCACGCACAATGCCTGACAAAAAGCTTGAGGCTGCACCATTCGGCTTGCCCGGGCGCACCGACACGGTCATTAAGCGTGCGACACGCCCATCAATAAATCCTTTGCGGGTGTAATCGGCAATGAGTTGTTCACAAATGAATTTTTGAATCCCGTAACTCGACTGAGGCGTCGGTAAAGTGCCATCATGTACCACTGATCCTAAAGGGATCGCAGGATCCGAACCAAATACGGCAACCGAACTAGCAAAGAAAAACAACACCGCTTGCCCAGTACGTATATGTTGAGTACGCATCGCGTCAAGCATGCGGCGGGTGCCATCTAAATTTGAACGCAAGCCTAAATCAAAATCTGCTTCACACTCACCCGATACCGCAGACGACAAGTGAAATACGGCGTCATAGTCTTTTTCAAAGAGGCCGTCGATACGTTTCAGTAAATCACCGGTATCGATCTTGACCAGCGGATGGTCGACTACGTCGGCATGGCGTGGCGCCGCGAGATCTGTAATCGTCAACGAGGTCAGTGCGTGGCCTTGCAGTGTGCCGCGCTTGAGCAACGCGCGGGTCAATAACGTACCTAAAAAGCCAGCACCGCCAGTAATGAGGATGTTCATGTTTTCTCCATGTTGCTTGAATCTTACCAAGACGCCTTGAACGTTTCGCGCAAGGCTTGAATTGCGGCTTCGCTGAGGGGTTGTGCCGTGCAGTGTCCACGCAGCCAAAGCTTAGCGGTTTCTTCAAGTTCTTCAAGTGTGGCCATGGCAGCCGCGGGAGTCGCACCCCAGACCTGAGGACCCAAGCGATCACACATCACCGCACGCAGCGTTAGGCCGCGAGCTTGGTATTGCGCCACGCGTTGCGCCAGGTGCTCAGCTACCTGAGCGTCACCCGGCAAAAAATAAGGGATCAGAGGTACATGCCCGACTTTCATCACGTAATAAGGCGTCAAGGGGGGCACAATATCATCAGGGTGCCAGACCCCGCGCAACGTGAGGTCAACCAAATAAGAAGAATGCGTATGCACCACACACCCCGCATTTGGAACACAGGCATAGATACGGCGATGCAAGGCTAAGGTCTTACTCGCGCGCTCACCTGAAATCTGTTGGCCTTGCTCATTGACCCACGCCAGCGTGTCAGCTTCAAGAAACCCTAGGCAAGCATCAGTGGGGGTAATTAAAAATCCACCCCCCTGCTCTGCAGGCACGCGCACGCTGATGTTGCCGGTCGAGCCGTGCACGTACCCACGTTCGAACAGGCTTTTGCCGATGCGGCAAACTTCGTTTCGTAAAAATTCATTCGGCGCTTGGGTAGATTCAGTCATGCTGCAAAAATTCTTTCAATGTGTGGAGGAGTTCAGTCAGACTGTAAAAACTCTTTCAACGTGTGATGGGATTGAGTCATGTTCAGACAATGCACTGAAATGCTTTAGTAAAAAAGTCAGGTGTACCAAAATTGCCTGACTTCAGGGTGATGTGCAAGGTCTTGTCAGACACTGCAGTGTGGCCGGCACACCAAGGCACACCAGGGTCAATCTGCGCGCCAATTTGTAATTGCGTCATGCCCAGGGCTTGCACGACAGCACCAGAGGTTTCGCCTCCGGCGACGATGAACTGACCCACGCCTTGTCGAACCAAACCAACCGCAATCCGTGCCAGCGTTTGCTCAACAAGTTGTCCAGCCGTCTGCACACCAAGTTGATCTTGAATACTTTTTAGTGCGTCGGGTTCTGCGGTTGAATACACCAGCACAGGCCCCTTGGCCAAATGAGTTTGGCATAAGGCGAGCGCCTCATCGACCACCTGTTGAACGGCCTGCCCCCCCTGCTGCAAGCGCAGAGGATCCACTGCAATAGCAGGCAAGCCCGTTGCACGAAAAGCCGCAACCTGCGCGTTTGTCGCACGCGAGCAACTACCAGACACAATCGCCTGTAGGCCAGCAGTGGGAGGCAAACAAGATGCCTGCGCATTGGGTGCGATGCCAAAATTAGCGGGTAAGCCAATCGCCACACCTGAGCCAGCGGTCACCAAGGGCATATCCGACAGCGCCGCACCCAAGCGCAGTAAATCAGCGTTGCTCACGGCGTCAACGACTGCAATGGCCACCCCCTCGGCACGCAGGGCTGCGATACGAGCACGGATCGCGGCTTCGCCTTGCGCAACGACGGTGTGATCAATCAGACCAACCTGATGGCGCGTTTGGGGCTTCAATACCCGCACAAGATTCGGGTCTGTCATGGGGGTGAGAGGATGATCTTGCATACCGCTCTCGTGGAGCAGCACTGAGCCAACAAATAAGTAGCCTTTAAACACAGTGCGCCCTGCATCTGGAAATGCCGGCGTTGCAATCGTAAAGTCGGTTTGTAAGGCAGCCATCAAGGCGTCGGTGACTGGGCCAATATTGCCTGTTGCCGTCGAATCAAACGTTGAGCAGTACTTGAAATAAATTTGCTGCGCGCCTTGCGCTTGCAGCCATTTCAAAGCGGCTAGCGACTGCGTACAAGCTTGCTCGGGCTCAATCGTGCGCGACTTCAGCGATACCACCACGGCATCCACCTCAGCTTGCAGTGGTTGCGTGGGTACCCCAATGGTCTGGACCACTCGCATCCCGGCGCGCACAAGGTTATTCGCTAGATCAGTCGCGCCCGTGAAGTCGTCGGCAATGCAGCCAAGTAAGATTTTTTTCATGATTTTGCGCAAACAAGATTGAATAAAGCTTGGATTCGAAGTATAGCCTTGGCACACACTGCGGTTGGCTCGGGTATTCCCTGTTCACGACCGAGCGAAAATGCCTCAATTTGCCTTGGATATTCCTCCTCTTGGATTCAATAGCACTAGCGGTCGGCGCCGAGCGAACGCAGCTGATGCTAGACTGCGAAATTGGTTAACTTGCGAGCACGCTCGCGCCCCGTTAGCATTGGGTTTATCTATTATTTACAGGATTAATTCGCATGAGCCAGCTTTTTACCCCCCTCCAAGTCGGCCCACTTAAACTGGCCAATCGCATCATCATTGCCCCGATGTGCCAGTACATGGCCGACGAGGGTCTCGCGACTGACTGGCACACGATTCATCTCGGCCAAATGGCGCTGTCGGGTGCTGGACTGTTGATTATCGAAGCCACTGCAGTCGAAGCTGTTGGGCGAATCACCCACGGCTGTCTGGGTTTGTATTCAGATGCACACGAAACAGCGCTAAAAAAAGTCATTGACTCTGTGCGCAAGTACTCGGTGATGCCCATCATGATCCAGTTGGGTCACGCGGGTCGCAAAGCCTCAAGCTATCGCCCCTGGGAGGGCGGTCAGCTGCAAACCCCCGCAGACGGCGGCTGGGAAGTCGCTGGCCCCTCCGCAATCCCGCAGCTGCCAAACGAAGCCGCGCCAAAAGCCTATGAACTCGCCGACTTAAAGCGTATTCGCCAAGCCTTTGTTGATGCCGCCAAACGCTCAGTACGGATCGGGTTTGATGGCATTGAGTTGCACAGCGCCCACGGTTATTTGTTGCATCAGTTTTTATCTCCGATTGCCAACCAACGCACCGACGAGTACGGCGGCTCACTTGAAAATCGTATGCGGTTTCCGCTTGAAGTCTTCAAGGCCGTGCGCGAGGTCACACCCGCCAATGTCTGTTTGGGCCTGCGTATCTCAGGTACAGACTGGGTCGAAGGCGGCTGGACAGCTGAAGACAGCATTGTGTTTGGTCGCGCGATCAAAGCACTGGGTTGCGACTTTATCGACGTCTCAAGCGGCGGTGTATCACCCAAGCAACAAATCACTCTTGGGCCAAAATATCAAGTCCCCCTCGCCACACAAATTAAAAAAGGCACTGGCTTACTCACGATGGCTGTTGGCTTAATCACTGAGCCTCAAGAGGCTGAAGACATTATCGTGAATGGCGAGGCCGATATGGTGGCGCTTGCACGGGGCATGCTCTATGACCCACGTTGGCCCTGGCATGCTGCCGCCCAACTTGGCGCACAAGTGCAAGTTGCCAAACCTTACTGGCGTTCGCAGCCACGTGGTTTAAGCACTTTGTTTGGTGACATTAAACAGGGTGGCCGTTAGTCTCTAAAGTTATTAAACTGCAAAGGCAACTCGACGTCTGCTTTTTTCAGTAACGCGATGGCGTCTTGCAAGTCGTCGCGCTTTTTACCTGTGACGCGTAATTTTTCACCGGTGATTTGCGTTTCGACTTTAAGCTTGGCTTCTTTTATCGAAGCAATCAATTTTTTAGAAATGGGTTGCTCGATGCCTTGCTTGATGGTCACCTTTTGACGCGCGCCACCTAAATTTTCTAGCGGGTCAGCCACATCCAAGCACCGTGTATCGATGCCTCGAGCGCTTAACCGGGCACGCAAGATATCCAGCATTTGCTTAAGTTGAAAGGCACTGCCTGCAATTTGAGTGACCACAAAGCCTTCAAGCTCAAACTTGGCATCGGTACCCTTGAAATCAAAGCGCGTACTGAGTTCTCGGTTGGCCTGATCCACCGCGTTGGTCAGTTCGTGTTTGTCAACTTCAGAAACAACATCAAAAGAAGGCATGGCCGTATTCCTAGCAAAAGAATTAAGACACATTTTAGGATACATTGGCTTTAGAATGTGGTGAAGCCCACTTCTACCAAGAGATCTCTATGGCCGACTGCACTGGCATCATTACCCAACTGTTCATTTACCCAATAAAGTCGTGCGCGGGCATTGAAGTCACGCAGGCGCAGCTCACCGCAACCGGCCTGAGCATGGATCGTGAATGGATGATCGTCGATCAAGACGGTATGTTTTTAACGCAACGCGAGATCCCTCATATGGTGTGGATCACACCGGCACTTTCGAGCACCGCCCTGACGCTTTCAGCGCCTGGGTTTGACTCAGTCAGCGTTCCGCTTGAACTTCCTTCTGCCCCAAAACAAGTTACCGTCTGGCGCGACACACTGGTGGGTGACGATCAAGGTGATGCGGTCGCGCAATGGCTTGATGCGTATCTTGCGGTACCCGGCAAGCACTATCGCTTGATTCGCTTTTCAAAACAAGCGCGTCGGCTCTCGGCTCTTGACTGGACAAAAGGCGTTGAAGCCGTGAACAAATTTAGTGATGGCTTCGCCGTGCTAGTCGTGACGCAAAGCGCTCTTGATGACCTCAACACGCGCTTAACAACGCAAGGCCACGAGGCCGTCTCGATGGCGCGTTTCAGACCCAATATTGTGCTGGATCGCCTTGAGGCACACACCGAAGACCATCTTGGCGAGCTCACCATTCAAACCGAGCACGCGAGCGCTCAATTGCACTTAGTCAAGCCCTGCCCACGTTGCGCGATTCCGGATATCAACCCAGAGACTGCGATCTCGTCACCCGAGGTCAACGACACCCTTCGACCCTATCGCACGCTAGCACGAGTCGATGGCGCGATTTGTTTTGGCATGAACGGCATTGTTCACACTGGCGTTGGGCAGATGATCGCGGTTGGCCAACAGGCTGAAGGTACGTATGCTTTTGAATAACGCTATTCGTTTCATTCACGCTATTCGATTCATGAATACTTAGGTCATTCGACACCGCGCGTGTGCTACAGTCGTTTGAGTCACCTACCCATAACCGCACGCGACACCTCTTGAAGAGATCTCAGGCATGATCATGATGTTGCCCTTTTTCACCACACTCATTGCGATTGCGCTCAGCATGCGGGGGCTGCGCCAACAGGCGATTGGCGTCTGGGTCATCTCGTTTATTATTTTTTTGGTCTGGATGAAATTTCATATGACCGATACGCTTAATATTTCTCTTTAGAGTTTGCCATGATCAGCCTGACAAACTCGCGCAGCAATCTCAACACTACGTTTTCAAGTCAACTCAATCTGCTGGCCTTATTCGCCATCTGCGGCTCACTCCTTGCAGCGTTTTACTATCAAATCGTCTTTAACGAGCTTCCCTGTCCACTCTGTCAATTGCAGCGCGTTGCCCTCACTCTCGCTGGCATTGGCATGTTGCTCAATATCCGTTTTGGCGCCTCAAATATCCACTACGCAATGATCTTGGCGTCGGCCTTAGTGGGCGCTGCCACCTCGATGCGGCAAATTCTTTTACATATTGCCCCCGGCGATCAAGGCTATGGCTCTGCCTTGTTTGGCTTGCATTTTTACACTTGGGGTTTTATCTCTTTTGTTGTCATGATGGCCTTTTGCGCGCTGATGCTTTGTATCGATCGCCATCCCAACAAACAGCCTCATCGCGGCAGCTCGGGGGTGATTGCCTCCGCAGTCATTATGTTATTTTTTGTACTAGCAGCAGCCAACACTGTGAGTTCAGTCATGGTCTGCCAGTTCGGGCCCTGCCCCGATAATCCTACGCAATATCTCTGGAAGTTTTAACAGGCGTGTTGCCTCAGATGCACGTTCACTTATTTTTGGTTAAGGTGCGTTTGAAGGGCTGCGTTGCCGCAGTACTCGCCCAACTATGCCTGAGTCTTTTTTCACTGACTCTGCTGCCCAGCGCTCAGGCCACCCCGTTAACACTTCAAAGTCTGCATCAGCCCGTCCCTGGAGGCGTGGCAATCGTTGCCCTGCCCAGCACCAACCGTACGCCACCCAGGGTCACTTTTCTTCAGAAACCTGTTTTAGTCGTTGCAGGCCAAGAGCAGCGGTGGGTCGCGGTGGTAGGCCTGCCGCTTGACCTCCCAATACAGACTCAAGTGCTAATCGTCACCGAGCAACAGGTAAACAGCGAGAGCAAGTCTGAGATTAAAGATAAGAGATACCGCGAACAGCAGCCAACAACGCGCGAGATCAAGTTTGAGGTTAACGATAAGAAATACCGTGAACAGCGGATCACGGTCAGCAATAGCCGCCACGTCAACCCCTTGGCCGACGACATGACCCGCATCACTCGCGAACTTGAGTTGCAAAATGCAGCCTATCGGCAGTTCAGCCCAAATACACCCAGCAATATTTTGTTTGACCCTCCCGTCAAAGGACCGCTCTCAAGCCCCTTCGGCCTGAAACGTTTTTTTAACGGCGAACCCAGAGCACCCCACTCGGGCTTAGACTTTGCTGTACCAACGGGTACGCCAGTCGCAGCGCCCGCTGCTGGCAAAGTGATCTTGACCGGTGATTATTTTTTTAATGGCAATACGGTATTTTTGGATCACGGCCAGGGCTTGATCACCATGTACTGCCACCTATCTGTCATTGATGTGAAGGTGGGGGACACTCTCGCGCGCGGACAGGTGCTGGGCAAGGTCGGTGCAACTGGCCGTGTCACCGGCGCTCATCTGCACTGGAATGTTAGCTTGAACGATGCCCGAGTCGATCCGGCGATCTTTATCGGGCAATTCAAGCCCTAACTCAAGCAGTGGGTGCGACGTATTCGCCGTATTTGTTTGCGGCCTTTTCAGAATCTGTTGCATAAAAAACAATCAACACGATGATCCCAATTAGGGTAAAGGCAATGAGTATCCACCACCCGGTACGACCGATATCATGCAAACGGCGTACGGTGGCTGCCAGCAAGGGCAAAAACAACACTAAACTCACCACACCAGCGACCCCTGCGCCTACAGCCATTTGTGCGAACCAGCTGAGCAGCAAAGTAAACAAATAAAACCACCAAAACTCACTACGCGTAGCACGACCGCTAAAAGTGGCAAACTTTGAGAAACACGTGGTAATTGCTGTTGGAAAATTCACTTTAATCTCAGCTCTAAAGTTAGTCGACACTGCCAATTACTATATTACTTTTTAGCCCTCTTGCACCAAATATTGGCTTAGTCGACGTAATTTCTTGTATATTCAACAACACTTGGTCGTGATTCGCGAGGCGGTCGACGCCATGCGGTATGCACGTTTGTACTGCGCGCCAGTTCGTAGAGTCACCCTTTAGGTTGCCGACCGTGGCAATTAAAACAATATGCGCCTGAATGCAGGCGCCGGAGATCACATGAAAGCTCGAATTCTTGCCGTCCTGGCTGCCCTCATGCTCAGCGCCAACTGCTCAGCGGCTTTTCCTGAGCGGGCAGTGACACTGATTGCACCGTTTCCAGCCGGTGGTGCCGCTGACGTGATCGCACGTTTACTAGCCAGGCAGCTTGAAGTGCAACTCGGCAAACCAGTGATCGTTGAAAACAAAGCAGGCGCAGGTAGCGTGATTGGTGCAGCATATGTCGCCAATGCTAAACCTGATGGGTACACCATCTTGCTCGGCGCAAACTCAACCTTTGTGCTGAACCCTGCCTTAATGCCCAAGGTGCCTTACGACGCTGCGGTCGATTTTGATGCCATTGGCAAAATGGGTACGCTCGGTTTAGCGTTATTGGTCAATCCGCAAGTTCCGGCAAAAAACGTCGCTGAACTGATTGCCCTGATTCGCGCCAACCCCGATAAGTATTCGTATGCGAGTTATGGCAACGGCACCACCTCAAACTTTGCTGGTGCAATGTTCAATTCAGTCACTGGCTTAAACGTGATGCACATCCCTTACAAGGGCAGCACACCCGCCATGAACGATACGATCGGCGGGCAAGTCCCGATGGCCTATGACACGATTTTGGCGACGACACCGCAACATAACGCGGGTCGCGTTCGGGCGCTCGCTGTTACCAGTATCAAGCGTTCAGCCTTATTGCCCAATATCCCCACCTTGGCAGAGTCTGGCTTAAAAGACTTCAATATTGTGGCTTGGCAGGCCGTTGTCGGCCCAAAAGGCTTACCTGCTGACGTCAAAGCTGTTTTACAAAAAGCCTTGAAAGCTGTCATGGAAGATCCCGCCTTCGTCGAGAAGATGGCGGCAACAGGCTTTGATGTCAGCTGGAGTCCGGCCGACGACTGGGCACAAATGATTCGTTCTGAAATTGCTGAAACCAAAGATATGGCTGCCAAAGCAAAAATCACAATCGAATAATTTTTTTGAAGTTCGATCGCGACAAGTTCTTTTGCGTTCTGACACAATCAGAATCAGCCTCACTTAACGTTTCTTTGGATTTCACATGTCACTGTTTTTGATTCGCCACGGCGAAACTTTGCTCAATGCCGCGCGTACGGTGCAACCTGCCGAAACTCCTCTTGCGCCGCGCGGGCTTGCGCAGGCTGAACTCGTTGCCGCGCGCGTGGTTGGGCTTAAACCTGCCGCGATCTTATCAAGTGATATGCCGCGCGCCTGGCAAACTGCAGAAGCCATCGCGCGCCATACGGGGCTCGAACCTCTAAGCACTGAACTATTACGCGAACGTAACTTTGGTGATCTGCGTGGCCGCCCTTACGACACGCTGAGCTTTAACCCACTTGAGATGATTGAGGCGCCCGCCAACGGTGAATCGCTAGCTGAGTTTCACGAGCGCGTCACCGAGGCGTTTGAGTATGCCGCGCGATTACGTGTCGCACTCGATGGCCCGTTAATTGTTGTTTGCCATGGCTTAGTGATTCATGCCATGCTGGCCAAGTGCATTGACGTCGACAAGCAGGCAATACCTGCGCGCATCGGTAACACCTCAATCACCCGCGTCGTTGCGCAGCATCCCTTCACAGCTGAACTCGTGAACTGTACGGCTCACCTAGACGGCACAGATTTAGCCGAAGATACTAAAAGTTTATCGGGCGGGTAAACACGTCGAGCGGCTCAGCCGCTTAATCACTTATCTCAAGCCCTTAGCAGTGAAATCGTCTACTGAAGCTCATGGTTGAAAGACTGAGGTACTGCGTACCTCGGTCAGTTAGCGAACCCCGAACAGACTTTTGATTTTCTGCCAGAGGATGCTGAACATGACACCAACTGGATTGATGGCCTCTGCCTGCGGTGCCTCAAGCATGTCAGGGGACGCTAGACGCCGCGAAACATTTTTACCAAAATCCGCCACCATTCGTCGCACAAACTCTTGTACTAAGCCAGAACGTGAAAACTGTGCCAATGGCCCCTGCAAGGTGTAGAGTAACTCTACAGCAACACGTGTGTTCGCAGCACTAAGCGCTTCAAGTTGATAGCGCACATCACCAGTCGCACGCGACTGGCTGACCGAATCCTGGCCTGCACCTTTCAAGACCGCAACACGTTGAGCCGCATCACGCTCGATCGTAGCGCTGCCTTTGAAGGTTGCAGCCATTGGGCCGAATTTAATCGCAATCTTGCCCGCAACCTGCTCAGGCGTCTCGCTCTCGATTTGAGCGCCTGGCAAACAACTCGCAACAGCTTTTAAATCGGACATGAAAGCCCAAACTGCGTCAACGCCAAACGGAACGTCAAACGAAGCGTTTACCTTCGTGCCTTTTTGCTGAACCTGCTGCTCTTGGCCCTGAGTGTCTGCTACGCCACTCTGGATGACAGGGCGCACAGGTGGTTGCTCACTCGACTCAGAAGGTGACCCCAGCTGACGCTTGGCCTCAAAACTCGTGAAACCGTGTGCAAGCTGTGGGGCGTCAATTGGCTCTGCTCTTCCCTCGGCAATCGCTACGCGCAACAACTGAACCTGAGCATCGGGATACTCGCGTAAGTCTTGCAACACCGCTAAGATCGCCGAGACAATTCCCATGTAGCCAGTACAACGGCACAAATTGCCCGCGAGTTCAATGCGCACGCGCTGCTCATCGGCTTGTGGCAAACGCAAAATGATGTCGCGCGCGGTTGCCAGCATGCCTGGCGTGCAGTAGCCACATTGCAAAGCGTGATGGGCTTGGAATGCAGCACGCAGACGCGACATCACGGGATCAGACTCATAACCCTCAATCGTAGTGATAGACCGCCCTTCGCAGGCCACCGCGTATGTGATACAAGCCCTGACTGGTTCGCCGTCAAGCAGTACCGTGCACGCGCCACAGACACCGTGTTCGCAGCCAAGGTGGGTACCCGTGAGCTGCACCGTGTCACGCAAAAAATCACCCAAGTGGGTACGATCAGAGACCGCCTTCTGAATCGTGTTGCCATTCACCGTTAACGTAATGATGTTCATGCGTGCGCACCAAAAGCCTGCTTGAGACAGCGCGTCACAGCTGCCGCCGCCATGCGGCGCCCGAGTGTATCAAGTTGGTCAATATTCTCTCGTATGGCAGCGTCAATCGCAGCATCAGACGCGGCAACTACACCGCTGCGGGCGACTGCGCTGGCAAGTGCCTCAAGTGCTACCGGCGCACCATCTAAGGCCCCCACAACAATCTGCGCTGTCGCACTGACGGGTTCAAAATAAGCCGCACAACTCGCTTCGGCGAACTCGCCTGTCTTGCGACAAAATTTGTAATAGCCCCAACGGGCTTGCTCGCTCAGCACCGGTAGATGAAGCGCAGTAATCACCTCGCCTTCACCCAAAACAGTCGTGTAGGCTGCCAACATAAAGTCTTGCATATTGATTAGACGCGGTGCCTGTTCAAAGGCACATATTTCAACCTGCGCATTGAGTGCTCGTGCGGCAAGAACCCAGTCGGCCGCTGGATCGGCATGCGCCAAACTTCCGCCCACCGTGCCACGATTGCGCACTGAGCGATAGGCGATACGCGCAGCCATCTCTTGAACGGGGTGCCCGCGCAAGAGTTCAAAACGACCATCTTCAATTTCGGCGTGCGTCACCGACGCACCGACCCGTACGCGCCCTTGAACCAGATCCACGCTGCGTAATTCATTTAGGCGGGACACATCCAGCACTTGCGCCGGACGTGCCAGCCGCAGGTTAAGCATGGGGCCCAAGGATTGACTCCCCGCCATTAATTTAGCTTGACCCCCAGCACCCGCGAGCGTTTGCAAAGCCTGAGCCAACGTGGCGGGTTTCATATATTCGAACTGTGCCGCTTTCATCGCACGATATCCGCTTGTTGTTCAAGTGCCTGAAGCACCCGTCTTGGCGTCAGTGGGGTGCGCGTCAGTTCGGCAGCACCCACTCTGCGCAGCGCGTCATTGACTGCACCAAAAATCGCCGCGGGTGGTGCAATAGCGCCGCCCTCGCCCATTCCCTTCGCGCCAAACTCTGTGTGAGGCGAAGGCGTTTCAAAATGATCCATTCGTATATTAGGAACCTCAGTCGCACCAGGCATCACATAGTCAGCAAGAGTCGAGGCCAGTGGTTGCGCAAGTTCGTCGTAACGCATTTCTTCATACAACGCCGTACCAATCCCCTGCGCGACCCCACCGATAGTTTGCCCTTCAACCACCATCGGATTGACAAGCACGCCACAGTCTTCAACGACCACATAATCCAAGATTTCAACACCGCCCATTTGCGGATCGACCGCCACCAGGGCCACGTGTGTGGCATAGCTAAAGGCACCCGTATCGACTCGCGGCTTGTAGCCAACGGTCGCCTCTAACCCCGCCGGGTCTACATCGGGCGGTAAGAGTTGTGGGCTTAGATACCAGGCTTTTGCGATATCACTCAAAGACACTCGACGCTCACCGCAACACACTGAGCCGCCTTCAAGAACGACGTCAGTCACTTTAGCTTGCAACAAATGCGCGCCAATGTTCAACAGTTGTGGCAGAAGTTTTTGGCAAGCTTGCGAGACGGCACCACCAGACATCACCAGCGAACGCGAGGCATAGGTGCCACTTGAATAAGGGGTCTGCCCCGTATCGCCGTGCATCACACGCATTTTTGAAAGATCAATCCCCAAGACTTCGTGTGCAATCTGAGCAAAGGTGGTTTCCATCCCTTGCCCATGCGAATGCACACCCACTCTGATTTCAAGACCGCCATCAGGCGTCATGCGCACCATCGCCTGATCAAAACCAGGAACAATAGGCATCCCCCAGGCGGCAAACACCGAAGTGCCGTGCGCCGATTGCTCGGTATAAGTTGCCAAGCCAACACCAATCAAACGCCCATCGGTCTCGCCTTGTTGTTGGCGCGCGCGCACGGCTTTGACATTAATCATCTCAAGTGCGCGTCTGACACTCGCCGGATAATCACCACTATCAAAATGTTTATTGGCAACATTCACATAGGGCATCTGCTCGGGTTGCACAAGATTTTCAAGACGAATCTCCCAAGGCTCGCGACCCACCTCAAGCGCTAGTGCGTTAAGCGTGAGTTCCATGGCAAAACACACACCGGTGCGCGCCACGCCTCGATACGGTACGAAACCAGGCTTATTTGTCGCGACACATTGCGTGACGCAGCGATAGCCATCGAAGGCATAAGGACCGGGCAAATTACCGATCGCCTGACCTGGCTCAATCCCAATCGTAAAGGGCCAGACTGAATAGGCACCTCCGTCAATCGTAATCTTTGCATCGAGCGCAAGTAAACGTCCGCGACGATCTGCGTAGGCCGTCATTTCGTAATGATGCTCGCGGGTATTGGCACCCGCGATCAAATGTTCACGACGATCTTCAAGGTAGCGAAACGGCTTACGATACGTCTTGGCAAGCCAGGCCACGCACAACTCTTCTTGCTGCAGCACGCACTTATAGCCGAACGCCCCGCCCACATCAGGCGAAATCACGCGCACCTGCCCCTGATCCATCTGCAAATATTGCGCCAGTGCTGTACGAATCAAATGCGGCACTTGGGTGGCGCTGACCACCACCAACTGATTGGCTTGATGATCCCAATAGGCGAGTACAGCTTTACCCTCAAGCGGCACCATGCACTGACGTGACAAGCTCATCTTTCGATGAACCACAACTTCAGCCTGCGCAGCGAGTGCATCAAAATTCTTATCAACCGACAACGTCACAAAGGCGTTGTCTTTCCATTGCTCATGCACCAGATTGTCAGTGGCTTGCATGGCACTTAAGACCTCTGCATACGCTGGCAGCTCTTGATATTGCACCTGCACGGTTTCGAGTAGGTCTTCAGCCTCAGCACGCGTTGGCGCGAACCCCATGACAACAGGCTCACCCACAAAGCGCACTTTATCTCGCGCCAAAGGCGGGTGTGCTGACAACTGATAGGTCGGTAATGACGAGTCAGCGGCAATATCCAGCACATCGCTTAAGTGCGCACGCGTGAACACCGCATGATGACCTGCGGGTGCAATCTCAATCGCCGTCAGACGGGCGTGCGCCAGAGGGCTGCGCATAAAAGCCACTTCAGACAATCCAGGCATCACCATATCTGCAACAAAATTTGCTTTGCCATGCAGATGACGATCATCTTCTTTGCGCAATACCCGTGCCCCGATGCCTTGGGGCTTGATGCTCGCGGTGTTACCTGGATGTCCCATGCTTCACACTCTATTTAAATAAGGTTCAAAGCGTTATCAACGACGATTGACTGCGGCGAAGGTGTAGTTATCCAGCGTTGCCTCAGCCAAACGGAACCAGCTGGCTTCGCTCTGCTGAAACTTCTGCCACTCGGGGAAAATCGTAGCGAAATCTGGATTCTTAGCCGAGAGTTCTTTCCAGAGATCTTGCGAGGCTTGATAGGTCGCGTCCATCACATCTTTAGAGAACAGATTCACCTTGGCACCGCCACCGATCAATTTGCGTAACGCCTCTGGATTTTTAGCGTCGTAATTCGCAAGCATCTTGAGCGTTTGCTCGTTACAGGCAACCTCGAAAGCGGCCTGATACGAAGCTGGCAAGGCTGCAAATGCTTTGTCATTGACCATCGTCGTAATCGATGCGCTACCTTCAAACCAACCAGGCGCATAGTAAAAAGGCGCAACTTTATTCAAACCAAGTTTTTCATCATCGTAAGGGCCAATCCATTCGGCTGCATCGATCGTCCCTTTTTCAAGAGAAGAATAAATATCAGCTGGGGGGATCTGCTGCGGGACGGCGCCAAGTTTTGAGAGCACCATACCGCCGATGCCACCAACACGAATTTTTAAACCTTGCAAGTCAGCAACGGACTTGATCTCTTTGCGATACCAACCGCCCATCTGCACACCCACGTTGCCGCAGGTGAAATTAATGATGTTGTACTTTTTGTAGACTGCGCGCACAAGCGCCAAACCACCACCGTACAACAACCAGGCATTATGCTGTCGCGCATTTAAGCCATAGCTCAGACCCGTATCAAATGTCAGTGCGGTATTTTTTCCGATGAAGTAAGTGCTTAAGGTGTGGTTGCACTCAACCGTGCCGTTACTGACACCATCCATACTTTGAGGTGCCGGCATGATTTCGCCGCCAGCAAAGACGCGAATCTCAAATTTGCCATCGGTAAGTTGAGCAACACGCTTACCGAGCTCTTCAGCCGAGCCATAAATCGTGTCAAGGCCTTTAGGCCAGCTCGTTGACATACGCCATCTGACAGTAGGACTGGTTTGCGCGAAGGCTGGCGCGCCGATTGCAGCTAAGCCAGCGCCAGCGGCTGTAGCGGTTTTGGTAAGAAAACGACGTCGTTGCATGCGAATCCCCTAGAGAGAAGTTAAGTGAGCATACTGATAGGCCAACAAAATATCAACAACTGTACATCTTGCAGCGTCAAGATTTGACGCCGTAACCACCTCCGCCCGGCAAGCCTAGCTCGAGAATATCGCCCTCGACCATATCGACTACGCCCTTTGGATGTTCGACTGCCTGGCCATTGAGCAACACATGGCCAGTGCGCCCCGCTTGTCCGCCTTCGATACCTTTCGCGGGCACGCGGGTTCGTTCTGTTAATAAAGACACGCGCAGCCGACCAGGCCAGCGCGACTGAAACGAAACTTTTTGTCCCATACCGCCGCGATGGATACCCTCGCCTCCCGAACCTTCGATCAGGCTCTTGCAACCGAAGAGCACCGGCGAGAGCATCTCTGCGACTTCGATCGGTGTGTTTGAAATATTGGCCGGAAATCCTGAGGTGGGTGGTCCATCGCGATCACGCATCGCGCCCATCCCACCATTAAAAAAGAGAATGCTCGAAAACGAGGTGCCAAGCGCAGGATTTACGCCGCGCATCAGCACCGACCAAAGCGGCGTGCCGCTATCAGCCTGCACACGCTCAGGCATCACCTTGGCAAGCGCTTCAAAGACCGCAGCTTGTAGTTGATGTCCGATCAAATGCCTTGCACCCACTGCGGCGGGCGGCTTCGCATTGACGATGGTCCCTTCAGGGGCGATCACCTTAAATAACCGTGTGAAGCCGTCGTTGTTCGGAATACCTGGCGACAACAAGCATTTGAACGGGTAGATCGTATAGGCATAGGTATGGTTGAAGGTCTCATTGATACCAAATCTCACCTGCGCTGTACTGCCGCTGTAATCGACCGTCACGCCCTCGTGGCTGACGGTAATCTTGGCTTGAATCTTGATCCGCTCATCCCAACCATCCGACTCGACCGAACCATGATAGACGCCCGCTGGAATCTTTCGTAACTCACGCAAGGCGGCATCTTCAGAGGCCTTAAAAATTGCGCTAGCAATCTCGTTGATATCGCTTAAGCCGTACTCTTCTAATAACTCTGTTAAACGACGCTCGGCGACGCGCAACGCCCCGACCTGTGCTTCGATATCACCACGCACTTGTTGCGGCAAGCGCACGTTGGCTTCAAGCATCTGCATGACCCACGGGTTAAATACCCCAGCCTCGGCAAGCTTGATCACCGGAAACCGAATCCCTTCTTCATACACTTCGCCCGCATCGGCAGACCACTGACGACCACCCACATCCGACAAATGTGCCACCGCCATCGCGAACGCCACTAAGCGGTCACCAAAAAAGATAGGGGCAACCATCGTGGCATCCGGCAAATGGCCAGTGCCGATCCAAGGGTCATTGGTAAACAGAATATCGCCTGGCTTCAAAGACTCTTGGGGAAACACTTTCAAGATCCCTTTGAGCGACAAAGGCGCTGTCCCGATGAAGCCTGGGATACTGAGAGCCGACTGTGCGACTAACCGCGCTTCGGGATCAAGCAGCACGCAGGCAAAATCATTCGACTCTCGCACAACTGTTGAGAACGACGTACGTTTAAGCGTTGCCCCCGCCTCGTCGGTAATCGCGATCAGCCTGTTCCAGTAAATCTCTAGATCAATCGGGCTCATGCCAGACTCCTTTGTTGTTTCATGCTGCACGACCTTGGCGGGCCCCGAGAGTGATTCTTAAATTACCGTGAGCATCTAAGGTAAAGACATCGCCTGGTCCAATCACCACAGTCGAGCCAGGTTGCTCAACCAAAGCGGGCCCCTCGTAACGTTGCGCGGCGCGCAACTGCTCGAGCGACAGCACCGGTGTTTGTACATAACCCTCGATATCCGGAAAAAACACCTGGCGCGAACGCTCGGCCTGTGCAGGCTGGTCGGCGGGCGCTTGTGACGAACGTACGTCGGCATTGAGCGCGGCATTTGCCGAGGCCTCGACTCGCCAATTCACAGCCTCGACGCGCTGTCCGACCAGTTTTCCGCCGAAGCGGGCCGCGTACGCTTCAGCGAACGAGGCCTCGATGGTGCTCTGCTCAGCCTGCAGCAACTGCGCGGGTAACTCAGTCTCGACCTCAAACCCCTGGCCAACGTAGCGCATATCCGCGCTGCGGCGAAACGCGATCAGGTCTCTCGTCACGCCCGCCGAAGCTAACTCTTGACTCAAGGAGTCTTCCATCCCTTGCAATAAGGCGTCGATCGCAGGCCAGTCCATCTCGCTTAAGCGCGCATAGCGCGTGCGAACCATGTCCATTTTCATTGGCGCGACCAATAGCCCAAAGGCAGAAAACACGCCCGCATTGGCTGGCACCACCAAATCTGAGCAACCACTGCGACGTGCGACTTCGCGCGCGTGAATCGGGCCTGCGCCACCAAAAGCGAGCAAGGTATAACGTCGAATATCACGGCCATTTTCGACTGCATGAATTTTTGCGGCCACAGCCATATGCTCGCAAACAATCCGATGAATCCCGTTGGCCGCTTCGACAATACTCAACCCTAAGGGGCGCGCAACATGTTCTTCAATCGCTTGCTCGGCCAAGTCTAGACGCAAACTCACGGCACCGCTTAACGTACCTTGTGGATCTAAATAACCCAATACCAGCGCAGCATCGGTGACTGTGGGGCGAGTGCCGCCCAGGCCATAACACGCAGGCCCCGGGCTTGAGCCTGCGCTCTGCGGGCCGACTTTCAACAAACCTGTCGTATCAACGTGAGCGATGCTGCCACCGCCCGCGCCGATCTCAATCAGGTCGATCGTAGGCAAACGCACCGGTAGCCCACTGCCTTTTTTAAACCGTTGCTGACGCGCCGCTTCAAACTCTGTCGTAATCGACGGACGCCCGTTCGAAATCAAACACGCCTTGGCCGTGGTGCCTCCCATATCAAACGCCATCACGTTCGGTGTCTTTGACACCCGAGCAGAATGCGCCGCGCCCAAGGCACCCGCTGCCGGCCCCGACTCAAGCATACGAATCGGCATACGCTCGCCAAGTTCACGAGAAATGACACCACCGTTTGACTGCATGATGTGCAAAGTCGCGTTTAATCCAACCGCCCGTAAGCCGTCTTCAATCGCCCCGAGGTAACTGCCAACCATGGGCATGACACAGGCGTTGAGCACCGTCGCGACTGTGCGCTCGTATTCACGGATTTCGCCTAGCACTTCAGAAGACAATGAAATCGACAGCTCGGGCGCGATCCGTTGTGCGATCGCTTTCACACGCTGTTCGTGAGCAGGGTTGGTAAAGCTGTGCAAAAAGCACACCGCAATGGCACGCACCCCAGCGGCGCGTAATTGATTGACGACTTGCTCGACCTCTTGGTCTTGCATGGCAATGACGACTTGCCCCGCCGCATCGACACGCTCGCGGACTTCGGCCCGCAACGCGCGCGGTACGATCGCGTCAGGCCCCGGCGCAGTCAAGTCATACAAGTCGTAGCGCAACTCGCGTGCGATTTCGATCACATCACGAAACCCTTCGGTTGTGATTAAGCCGGTGACGGCACCCTTACGTTCGATCACAAGATTAGTGACGGCAGTCGTGGCCCCCACCACCACGTCGGTGACCTGCGAAAGGGTCAAACCGTGCTCTTTTAACAAAGCCAGTAAGCCCAAACGAATGGGCATCACGACGTCTGGCGCACCCGTCAGAACCTTTGAGGTGAAGATAGTGCCATCGGTACCGAGCAATACCAAGTCGGTAAAAGTGCCCCCGATATCAAAAGCAAAACGATACTGCTGGCTAGAAGCTAACGCCTGAGCACTCATACTTAGCCTTTAACTTTTGAGAGCTTGATACCACGCACAAAGCCGTTTTCGAATTTCTTAGACTCAAACACGTTGTCTTTAATCGCGAAAAACTCTTGTAACGCCCGCTGCTCTTCGGTAGTGGTGTGCATCGTGGTGGCATCAAACGGGCAGGTTTGCGTACACATTTCGCAGCCAATACAGTTTGCATGAATCGATTCGACCGAACCGTCACCTTGCGCCAAGGCATCGTAAAAACAAGTTTGAATACAAATCGTGCAGCTTGGATTCTTACAGGCCTCAGAGGCAATTTCACTGTGCATGCGTGGCTTACGAAATTGCTCGCCATAATCCTTCACCGCTGCGCGCGACGCAATACCTGTCATTGAGGCGATATCTGGGTAGCCATGGCTATCCATAAAGTTATCAAGCCCTGTGATCATGCTGGGCAGGTACTTAATTCCCTTGAGCATCAGCACCGATCCCACTTGAACGAGTGGCGCGCCAGTCATGATGAACTCGACGATATCTTTGTGATCGTAGATACCATTTGAACCCGTAATCGGCATCCCGAGCTCGGTATAGATACGGTTCACCCAGCGCAGGGATAAGGCCTTTGCCCAAACCCCACCGATTCCGGCGGGCCCGCCTAAGCGTGGCAAACCTGTTTCAATGTCAACTGAAAAGCCCGTGTAGCGATTGGTCGCAGTGACTCCGGCGGCACCCGCCTCTTTCACAGCGCGCGCCACATCGAGCACACGCGACTGATCAGGCGTAAGCTTGATCACGACTGGGATCTTGACAGCCTCGCAGACGCGCGCAGTCACCTCGCGCGCAATCTCAGGCTCTTGCCCAATCATCGAGCCGCCATGCACACCAGGCATCATGGCAGGGTGCGGACAGCCAAAGTTAAGCTCAACCATGGGCAAGCCGCAATCTTCGATCGTGCGGCAAATGTCGATCCAGCTTTGCATGGTTTTGCCGCCGGCACTACCGATCAAATGAGAGCCTTGATCTTGCGCGTACTTGTTCAAGTCTTTTAAGTGCGGAATCCATTCGCGCAGGGGCGTACTTGAATATCCCGAACGGCTGTAGAACACAAAATTCTTGTTGACCTTACCTTTAATCAGTTCATTTTTTTCATTCAAAATTGCGTACTTTGAATTTTGCGTCAAACGCGCCATGTCCTCGATATCGGTCAGGGTCTTGATGATCATGCCACCCGCACCCGCATCGACACATTCGCGAATCACTTCGGGGCTATTGGTCGTTTCGAGCGACGCAATCACCACCGGATTTTTAAATTTGACGCCACAAAAATCTAAAGAGAGATCAGCCACGCGTTGCCCCTAAATTAAGCGAAATTGAATAAACTAAATAAATGAAAGACCTCAGAGCCCTCAAGGCTCACCCACCCGACGCCCGCGCGCCTTTAACGCTTCGCCGCCCGGCCGCAGCGAGGTTCGGCCACTTTCGTTGTTACCCTCGACCAGTCGCCCCAGAAGCTCCATAAACACCTGACGATCGGCAGGCTTGAGCGGACTAAGCAATTGCTGTTGAGATAACTGCATATCTTTTTGATAGCGTTGTACGAATTTTTTTCCGTCTGGCGTAGCCAAACATAATTTACGTCGACGGTTCTGCGGATCGACGACCCGGGTGAGCAGGTTGCGGTCTTCAAGACGCCTAAGAATTTCTGCAACGTTGGCTGGATCGAGCCCAAGCTCAGCACCGAGGGTGGCCTGATCGATACCTGGCCGGCTGATTAAAATGCTCAGCAAACCAAACTGCACAGGGGTCACTTGCCCATCGGCCACGCGCGCCGAAAACATGGCCACATGGATCTGGTGCAACCTGCGCACTAAGTAGCCGGGTCGATCCCAAATCGTGTGGTTGGCGGCGGGGGTAGCGGCCACTTTGGATACCGCGGGCACAACCACCAAAGCAGGCGGCGAACTAGCCGCCGCTTTGCGGCCCAACTTCGCTTGCACCACACGCACACTTTTCGTCACGGCAGGCCTTGATCAACGGTTTGTATACTGATTGTTCGTATACTGACAGTTGATTGTCAAACCAACCCAACCGTGTTGTCAAGTAAAAATCAGGCAGGGTTTACGCGCATTGGGTTACAGCAAACTATCGGCCCAAATGTTACGCGCCCAGCCCCAGGCATACACGCCTTCTAACTCACTGGGGGCCGCTGACACGCCGCCCGAACCCGCGACAGTTTTATACGTCTTGTCTGACGCACTGTACTGATGAACGCTGGCCACATGCACAACTTTTGTGGCGTCGACAAAGCTGTAGCAAGTGTTGTTTAACACCGGCTGAGGGTTAAGGGCAAACCCTCGCAACTCAGCCACAATGGCGGCCGCGGCGACCTTGGCATGCTGATTTGCCATATGTGCCGACTTGGGCATAAACGCAGCGTTTTGTGTCGAATCCCCCAAAATATGGATATCTTTGGCTGCCGTTGATTCGAAGTTCAAAAAATTTACCTGCGCCCAGCGTTTATTTGAGTTTGCTAAGCCCGCTTGCACAATTAACTCGGCCGCACGCATGCGTGGCAAAACATTTAACACGTCAGCCTGGACCGAGTCTTGAATATCGAAGCGAAGCATCTTGGTCGCGGCCTCGACTCTGACCAGATTATGCGATGCACGATATTCAATCATGCCTGGGTACAAATCGGCCCAAGCCTTCTTAAACAAGCCGGGCTTTGACACGACATCTTCATTCGCATCCAAAATCAAGACCTTAGATTTAGGTTTATGCTTTTTAAAATATGCGGCAACTTGGCAAGCTCGCTCATACGGGCCGGGCGGGCACCTAAAGGGTGCCTCTGGAATGCTCAGCGCAAACACGCCACCATCCGGCATGTCTTGTAGTTGCTTTTGCAATGCAAGCGTTTCGGGCCCCGCCTTCCAGGCCTGCAGTGTCACCCCCGCTTGATTCGCTTGCACCAAGCCTTCGATGCTGTCCATCATCAAACCAATCCCTGGCGACAACACCAACTTATCGTAGCCAAGAGTCTTGCCGGATTTCAACTGAACAATTTTTTTAACGGGATCGATTGCCATCACCCAGTCGCGCACCAACGAAACACCGTGCTGCTTTTGCAACGCATCGTACGAAACGGTCAACTCAGGCAGCGTGCTTGACCCCCCCAGTACCAGGTTAGAAAGAGGACAAGACACAAACGACATCTCGGGTTCGATCAAAGTGACATTTGCAGTGCCCTCAGACCAAAGGCGAAGATATTTTGCCGCAGTCGCCCCACCATAGCCCGCCCCAACAACCAACACTCGAGCGGCCTTTAAATCGGCACGTACAACAGCTGGAAACGCTAGACTAGCGGCCAACAGTGCTCCGGTGCGCTGTAAAAACTGACGACGTTTCATGGTGATTGACCTCGGCATAGTCTTCTAAGGGCGAACGCCTGGGCTCTCGAGCAGCATGGCGCGCGCACGCCAGGCTAAAAACAATTCAAGTTCAAGCAACTCGGTTGAGCCAAACGCAAAAGGCTCGGCGCGAACTCCGACCAGACAATTACGCAAGCGCCGCTCGAGCGACCCCACGGCCTGCCATTCAAGCCGGTAGATTGGATATGCTGTTGGATGCGCCTGAGGAATCGGATTGCCGGCAAGTTTTTGCCCTGCACGCTCGGCATGGCATTGAGCACAAGACAGGTTTAACTGACCCATGCGCTGATTAAATAAACGTTGGCCTGAAGCTAGCGAAGCCTCGTTGGCCGCGGTACGCTCAACGGTAATCGGCATGCCTTTAGACTGAGTC
>JARXAG010000089.1 GCA_029866055.1 Burkholderiaceae bacterium | reverse complement strand
TTGGCCGACGAACTGATCGCCGAGCTTGACAAGAAACTGAGCCGACAGGTCGATCAAATTTTGCACAACACGGCGTTTCAGAAGCTTGAATCTGCCTGGCGTTCACTTAAGTTCTTGGTTGATCGCACGAATTTTCGCGAGAACATCAAAATTCAGATGATGAACGTCTCGAAAGAAGATTTGCTGAGCGACTTTCAAGACTCACCTGAAATCACCAAATCAGGCCTGTACAAAAACGTTTATACAGCTGAGTTTGGTCAGTTTGGCGGCCAACCGTTTGGCGCGATTGTTTCAAACTATGAGTTTGGCCCAGGCACTCAAGACGTGGCGTTGTTGCAATACGTATCAAGTGTCGCAGCAATGGCCCATGCGCCGTTTGTTGGCGGCGTCAGTGCCTCATTTTTCGGCCTTGAAGACTACGCGAAGTTGCCTGACCTTAAAGATTTAGCCTCGATCTTCGATAGCCCGACCTACACAAAATGGAGAGGTTTTCGCGAAAGCGATGACGCTCGAAATGTTGCGTTAGTGATGCCGCACTTCTTGTTGCGCACGCCTTACGGTAACGATACTGTTCCGGCCAAAAAGTTTTCTTACAACGAAGATGTGTCTGGCGGCAACTCAAGCTTCATGTGGGGTAACGCTTCGTTTGCCTTTGCCTCAAGACTGACGTCAAGTTTTGCTCAGTACCGTTGGGCCGCCAACATCATTGGGCCACAAGGTGGTGGCGCCGTCGAAGACCTGCCAATTTACAACTACGAGGCCATGGGCGAGATCCAAACAAAGATCCCGACCGAAGTATTGATATCAGAGCGTCGCGAATTTGAACTTGCCGAGCAGGGTTTCATCGCGCTAGCGATGCGCAAAAACAGTGATAACGCAGCGTTTTTCTCTGCGAACTCTGCCCAAAAGCCAAAGTTCTTTGGTAATTCCAAAGAGGGCAAAGAGGCTGAAACAAACTACAAGCTGGGCACGCAGTTACCGTATGTTTTTGTGGTCAATCGACTGGCGCACTACATTAAAGTGCTGCAACGCGAAAACATCGGTACTTGGAAAGAACGTGGCGACCTTGAAACCGAACTCAACAACTGGATTCGTCAGTATGTTGCGGATATGGATGCTCCAGGTCCAGAAGTGCGTAGTCGCCGGCCCTTGCGTTCGGCGGTTATTGAGGTCAATGACGTTGAAGGCGACCCAGGTTGGTATCGGGTTTCGATGCGTGTGCGGCCTCACTTTAAGTACATGGGCGCGTCGTTCACCCTCTCACTTGTTGGCAAACTCGACAAGAACTAAAGGCGCAATCATAGCAGTGTAGTTGCAGTAAAAAAGGGGCTTCAAAAGAGCCCCTTGTATCCGATCGTTCATCACAAACCGTTCACTTATTCAGGAGTCGTCAATGCCAACCCCAATGTTTCTGACTGTCACCGGTAATACCCAAGGCGCTATCGACGGTAGCTGCACTATCAAGGGTCACGAAAAAACAATGCTCATTCAAGCTGTTGAGCACCTTATCGAAATCCCTAAATCGCCACAAACAGGCTTGCCGACTGGCAAACGTGTTCACGGTGCTTTGGTTCTAACGAAAGAAATCGACATGGCTTCACCAAAACTCTTTCAGGCGTTAACGTCTGGTGAGCAGCTGAGTTCAGTCAAGCTTTCGTACTACCGTATATCACCAGCTGGTAAAGAAGAGCTCTACTACACGACAGAGCTCAAAAATGCGATCATTACCAGCGCCCGTACTTGGGTACCAAATTGCTTGGACCTGAATCAAAAAACCATGGGTCACATGGAAGATATCGCCTTCACATACGAGACGATCATTGATACTTGGACTCCAGACGGAATTGAAGCCGAAGACTCATGGGCTTCACCTAAGGCCTAAGTTTGGGTTTGAGCTGTTTAGGGGCTTAGGTGGTAAAGGAAAGATTGCTTGAGAGATTAAGTCGTCAGGAGCAGCCCAATCGCAATGATCGGCGCCCTCCTGAAGACATCGTTAAACTATCTATTCAAGGCTATCTTTCCCGTTTACTGAATGTTCGTCGGGGATCAGTGCCCATTGATGCAGAGTATGGCCTGCCTGATATGTCTAACATAGCAGGGTCGTTCGCTGTGGGTTATGTGAGTGAGATTCAGCGTGACATTCTGTTGCAGATTGATTTATATGAAAAACGCTTGTTGCGACCAACGATTCAACAAGTTGTTGAAGAGCGTGAAATCATCACCTTAAAGTTTATTTTGACGGGTCAACTCGACGTTGGCACGATACCAGGAACTCTGATGAAAGAGTTTTCGATGTTTCTTCGTATTAACGCAGCGGGGCAAGTCAGTCTTGAACCGATGCTCGGTCGTTGAGAATAGTGAAAGAACCAAGCCAACAAGATACCGAGTCAGATGAACTTACGATCTTGAACCGGTGATCGACCAACAACTCAGGAGACAGTGATGCAAGTAGTAGATTTTGCGCCGTTAGTCAGCAGATTGAATACGAGTTGCCGTGGTGCGCTCGAAAACGCGGCCGGTACCTGTTTAAGCCGTACGCATTACGAAATTACTGTCGAACATCTGATGGCTCGCTTGCTTGAAGATCCGCAAGGCGACGTTCAACTCATCCTCAAGCAAGCCGGCATCGATCCAGGCCGTGTGATGCGCGCCTTAGATCAGACGATCGAAGCGTTTAAAACAGGCAATGGTGGCAAACCACAGTTTTCACCGCTTTTGCCAGAGTTGTTTGCCGATGGCTGGCTGATCGCCTCGGTTGAGTTGTTTGAAAACCGAATTCGTTCTGGGGCGTTATTTGCTGCCTTTGTCTCGCGCTTGTCGTTTTATGGGATAGATTCATACGCCAAATTGCTAGACGGCCTCAATAAGCAAAAAGTGATGGGGTTGCTGGGGCAGGTCGCCGCGACCTCGCGCGAGGCTGGCGAATCGGGCTCAATGAGCAATGAGGTCGGGACGGGCAACTCAGCCGGCGGTGCTAGCGAAAAAGCCGGTGGGGCGTTGCAAAAGTTCTGTGAAGACTTTACCGCCAAAGCGCGTGCCGGAAAAATTGATCCTGTTTTTGGCCGCGATGCCGAAATTCGCCAAATGGTTGATATTTTGGCGCGTCGTCGTAAAAACAATCCCATTTGTGTGGGCGACCCGGGCGTTGGTAAAACCGCTGTGATCGAAGGTTTAGCTGTTCGGGTGATTGAGGGCGACGTACCCGACATTCTTAAAGACGTCACGATATTAGGGCTAGACATGGGAGCGCTCGAGGCTGGCGCTGGCGTGAAGGGCGAGTTCGAAAATCGTTTACGAGGCGTCATCAACGAAATCAAGGCTTCACCCAAGCCGATTTTGCTTTTTATTGACGAGGCGCACACGTTGATTGGGGCGGGTGGCAGCGCGGGTACAAACGATGCGGCAAATTTACTCAAGCCAGCACTTGCGCGAGGTGAGTTACGCACGATTGCAGCGACCACCTGGAGTGAATACAAGAAGTATTTTGAAAAAGACCCAGCCTTAGCGCGGCGTTTCGAGCTCGTTAAACTTGATGAGCCATCCGTCGAAATGACTGTGCAGATTTTGCGCGGCCTCAAATCTCGTTATGAAGACGTACACCAAGTGATTGTGCGTGACGACGCGTTACAGGCAGCGGCAGAGCTCTCACATCGCTACATCACGGGTCGACAATTGCCCGATAAAGCGATTGATTTGTTTGATACGGCCTGCGCCCGAATTAAAGTTAACTTGTCGTCAAAGCCTGATTTTATCGAAGACCGAGAGCGCAAATTGCAGATGCTCGAGCGCGAAAAGCTTGGCTTATTGCGTGACCTAGATAATGGTGTAGTCGTGGATGCTGAGCGTTTGGCGGCCATCGCAACTGAGCAGCAGACCGTGACTGAAGTGTTAGAGGGCTTACGCGCGCGCTTTGAGCAAGAGCTAGAAGCCGCACGCGCTGTCGTGCGTCTGCGTCAAGAGCGCACACAGTTGAAAAAAGGTCTGAAGCCAGCAGACTCGGCGACACCTGCCGCTGAAACTTCAACTCTAGCCGAAGAGGCCGCAGCCCAAACCGACGGCGCCAGAACCCTCGAGCAGGTTGTGCAAGACATCGTGCGTGCCGAAGGCGTACTCGCCGAGTTGCAGGCAAATGAAAAGCTTGTATTTATCGAGGTAGCGCCTGATACGGTAGCCAAAGTGGTATCAGACCGCACCGGTGTACCGTTGGGCAAAATGATGCGTGATCATGCTGCGAATGCCCTCGCACTCGAGCAGTCGCTCGAAGCGCGAATTAAGGGGCAAGGTCATGCCATCGCTGCGATTGCGGAAGTGTTGAAATCTGCCAGCTCAGGCCTGCGTGATCCCGACCAACCGATGGGCGTCTTTTTGTTGGCCGGCCCCTCTGGAACCGGTAAAACTGAAACCGCGCTTTCCGTTGCCGATATGATGTTTGGTGGTGAACAGTCGATTGTCACCATCAATATGAGCGAGTTTCAAGAAAAGCATACTGTGAGCCGTTTAGTGGGATCGCCTCCGGGCTATGTGGGTTATGGCGAGGGCGGTGTGTTAACTGAAGCCGTGCGTCAACGACCTTATACCGTGGTGCTGCTCGATGAAGTTGAAAAAGCGCATCTTGATGTTGTGAACTTGTTTTATCAGGTGTTTGACAAAGGCATCTTGTCTGACGGTGAAGGTCGTGAGATCAACTTTAGAAACACAGTGGTGTTTTTGACCTCAAATCTTGCGCTAGACGTCATCACTGAATTGTGTTCGGGTGACGAACGACCTGATCCATCTGTGGTGATGGCGGCAGTCAGACCAATCTTGTCGAATCATTTCAAGCCTGCCTTGCTCGCACGCATGACGACGATTCCGTTTTACACGTTACCCAAAGATGCGTTGCGCGGCATTGTCGACCTCAAGTTGAAGAAGGTGATTCAGCGCATGCTGGCAAATAATAAAATTGCGCTTGAGATCACAACGGGTGCTCGTGAGGCGATTACGGCGCGTTGCACCGAGGTTGAAACAGGGGCCCGCAATATTGATTTCATCTTAAAGGGTACAGTGTTGCCGTTGCTGTCAAATAGTTTGCTTGAAAGTATGGCGAAAAACACCAACCCAGAGCGCGCAGTCTTGGATGTGGACGCTGCCGGCGACTTTGTCGCAACATTCTCTTAAGGCGGGCGAGATGGCAGATAAATGTGCGTGGCTGATTGCGTGGGGTGAAGCCGTGGATCCTGCCGCTCAACTCGTTGCGGGCGCGGCACGACACTATGGGCTCAATGTAAAAGGGCAGCATTGGCCCGAAAAAGAAAAGCAGGCATGGTTGGCGTCGGCCAAAGAGGCTGCGCAGGCAAACGCTGCAGTGATTTTGCTGGTGGTCACACATGCGGTGTACGCGCTACCCGAAAATAGGCGTGCGTTGGCGCTGTTTAGATTGTCGTTACAAAACTTGTTAAACCGGCAGATAGACGGCGTGGTGTTGTTGCAGGGTGAGGCTCCTGCAGCCCCTCCTGCCGAATTGTTTGGTCAGGCTGTTTTATCTGATTGGATGGTGGTGGGGCCGACCGACAAGTGGGTTGCTCGCGCGGTAGCGCGTGCGCATGCGCCGTCAAAAGGCTCTTTGCCGGCCCGACTGACAATTTATGCCGAAGAACGCCTGGGCGTGTGGCTTGAGTTACGCCCCAACACTTCTGAACCGTTGCAAGGGTTTATTGCAGGCGTTTCAGGGCCCGGTGCAGACATCACCTTTCATGCAGTGGGCCCGAGTGGTCGCTTGCCTGAGCGGTCTGTCAATGAATACGAGTTGCGCGGTCTAAAATTTGAGACTGATGGTCTTGCGTTTAACGCGTGGGGCTTGCAAAATCAGATTGCAGCGGATCAAAGCTACTTTATCCGCTTAGAGGGCGAGCCCGAGGTGATCGCGTTTGGTGCGCTTCCTGGTGGTGAAATCTCAGAACTCAATTTTGTCAGACTGGCCTAAAAGTCATCTAACCTGTGCTACCTTTTGCAGCCATCACTTGTACGTTTTGAGGTTTGTGTATGGCGATTGATTTCCAGGCGCTTCTGCTGCCAATTTCTGAGCAAGCCCCTGGCGGAATTGAAGCGCGCGAGACGCCGCAATACGAAAAGGCCTTCGCCGAGGTTGAACGGCTGAGTAGTGTGTCCTCTGAGAGGCCACCTGATTGGCCGGTTGTCGAGGTGCAGGCGACCGAACTATTGGGTACGGTTTCGAAAGATTTCTTAGTGGCTGCCTGGTTGTCAGCTGCATGGATTGAGCGTGCCGGCGTTGAAGGACTGTCTGCTGGGTTAGGTTTATTTGCAGGCCTACTCAAAGATTTTTGGCAAACGGGTTATCCCTCGATTAAACGGTTGCGTGGCAGACGCAATGCGTTTCTCTGGTGGACAGACCGCGTGACGGTATGGCTAGAGGCAACGACCATCGCGGCCCTGCCCGCAGAAGAACACGCGCAACTGGTCGGGCGCCTTAAAGAGATTGATCGCAGTTTCTCAGAGCTTGACCCTGAAGCACCGCCACTCAATCAATTACTTGGCTTAGTCGAGCGTCTAGATATTGTTGCTCAGGCCCCTGAGGTGCAAGACACTCAAACAGAGGCCTTAGCCTCGGCGGGCACCGTGGCAAACCCTGTCCGGGCGCCCGCAGTCAGTGCGAACGCCGCGCCTGCAGCGGTCGCGGTTGCCGCGGTGGGTGCGCAGGGTGCAGGGCCGCAGTTAGGGAGCCTATCCAGGGTTTCAAATATAGATGAGCTTGTGAATGCTCTGAACCCAGTGCTCGCGTATCTAGGCGATGTGGGAGAAAAACTCACTGCTTTTGACCCCTTTAATTCACTGTCAATAGGCTTAAAGCGCTTTGGTGCGAGGGGTGCCTTGTTGACCTTGCCGACTTCACAAGGGCAGACGACATTGATCGCAGCGCCTCCGTTTGCTGAGGTTCAAAATTATGAGGCGATTTGCGCTGCAAACAATCCCGAGGGGATTATCGCGTTCTGTGAGGGGCGTTTAGCGACTTACCCCTTTTGGCTTGATCTTGACCGGCAGTCTGCTTTGGCCTATGGCTCAATGGGCCCTCAAGCCGCGAGCCTGCGCACTGCCATCATTGACGAGGTGTTGGCTTTTGTTGCGCGGCTACCTGGCGTTGAACGATTGACGTTTTCAGACGGTACCCCCTTTGCAGATGAGTCAA
Source organism: Burkholderiaceae bacterium (assembly GCA_029866055.1). Taxonomy (GTDB): domain Bacteria; phylum Pseudomonadota; class Gammaproteobacteria; order Burkholderiales; family Burkholderiaceae_B; genus Zwartia. The sequence continues at coordinate 13,493 of JARXAG010000089.1, read as the reverse complement.
CCAAAGCGTGGATTCTTTCTTGCCAGGCCGAGCGTGCTGGCGGTGGTGCAGGCGACAAATTTTCAGAGATTCAAAAGCAAGCACGCGAGGCGATCGGCTCTGGGGATCCTGATCTTGCAGTGAAGGCTCTGCAAGAGTTTGTCTCAAACACGCGCTCGGGACGGGATCAGTTTCGAGCGAGGCTCGCCTTGGCAGAGTTGGCGCTGGGTATTAAAAAGGAGGTGGATGCACAACTTTTCATTGATCCCCTCATAGACGAGTGTGAGCGACTAAACCTTGCGCAGTGGGAGCCCGAGTTGGCCCTGCTTGCCTGGAACTTAAAGTTGCGGGCGGCTCGCGCAGCAGAAAAACAACTCAGAGACACGTTAGACGCCGAAAAACAAGCGTCGATTCAAGTCGTGATCCAACAAACACTCAAAAAAATCTCACAGCTCGACTTTGCTGAAGCCTTGCGACAAATTTAAGGCAGTTCTTCGAATTCAGGTGCCAACGCGTGATGAATGCTGCCAGCGTCAGGTAGACTTGGGGATTGTAATTAAACGGACACACGGAGCCCCTTGTTATGAGCCCAACCCTTTCTAAACCACGCGTAGCGCTCATTGGCACTGGTGGCACCATCTCGTCGATTGGACTTGATAGTCTTGACGTGCTTGATTATCCCGAGGTCAGCCGCAAAATGAGGCCCGCTGAAATCATGGGTCGCACGCCAGAGCTTTCGCGCTTTGCTGAGCTCGTGCCGATTAACTTTCGCGAAGTGGGCAGCACTGCCATTGGGCCTGCCGATTGGCTTGAGTTGTTGCAGTTGATTCATGCCACTGAGGCTCAGGACGGCGGCTTTGATGGCTATGTCATTTTGCATGGCACATCGACACTCGAAGAGACCGCATACTTTTTGAATCTGACGTTAAAAATTAAACCGACAGTTGTATTAGTGGGGGCGCAGCGCCCGCCTAGCGCAGTCAGCTCAGATGGCCCCGTGAATTTGCTTGCCGCGGTGCGGACCGCGATCGATCCTAAAACTCGCGGCTTGGGTGTGTTGGTGGTGTTAAACGACGAGATTCAGGCCGCCCGTGAGGTCACAAAGGTCTCCACCTACCGTGTCAACACGTTCAGAACACCTGACTTTGGCGTGTTGGGTCAGGTCGACGGGGATCAAGTCGTGATCTATCGACATCCGGTGCGCAAGCACACGCTTGACACGGTATTTGATGTTGCTGGATTAAAGACGTTGCCACGGGTTGACATTGCTTATGCTTACGCGGGCGCCGATGACGTCGCGATCGAAGCGTATGTGGCCGCAGGTGCAGGTGGCTTGGTCTCGGCGGGTTTGCCACCCGGTATCCCGCCACCGCTGCAAAGCGCTGCGTTTGTACGTGCAGTCGCTAAGGGTGTTGTGGTGGTGCAGGCGAGCCGAGGTGGTTCAGGCAGAGTCGCTCGCAGAAAATACCTACGCGACCAGCATATCGTTGCCTCGGATAATTTGAATGCTCAAAAATGCCGCATCTTGCTAATGCTAGCCTTGACCGTGACGCAAGATCCTGAAGTGGTGCAGTCGTATTTTGATTTGTACTAGCGTCAGGCTGCTAAAGCAAATTTGCTTTCTAAGACGTTACCTAAAATACGCGAGGTGGCGGGGCGACCTAAAAACGCAGTGCGCCCCAAAATGTCGCCTCGCTTGACGTCTGGACCATCGGCTTTGACGATGTAGCCGCAAACCTTATTGGCTTTTTCAATTTTTAGAAAAGGCTCGCGCCCAGTAACGCGTACGCTACGGATCATCTTTTCGACAGCTTGGTCATCCCACTGATTGCTTTGATAGTTTTCAGTTTCAATATTTTTTTTGATGTAACTCAAAAAACGATCGACAGCTTCGCGCAGGGGTTGATCTGCTCGCTTTTCATTGACGCGACTGGTGTTTTCGGTGGCCACGATATTCTCCGTGAAAGCAATAACGTTAGTAAGTTTGTCAGGGCAAAGTCGGCGCTGTGTATGAACAGACACTAATGACTTTCTTTTTTGCATTCAACGCAACAAGCGATGAGTGGATGCTAGAGAACTATAAGCTTACGCTGATTCGAATAGAAATCAATCATGGTTGATGCGAAAAACGAGGTGTCAAGAAAAAAAACATTTGAAAACCTTGTTCTAGCAACCTAATACTGCACCCAATGCTCGCTTCTTGCAAAATTGCGTCAGGCTGCTTTGACAACTGGCGGCTTGGGTTCTTTGACGCGCAAACGATGCCAAAGCAACACTACCGTAAACGTCCCAAAAATAGCGTGTATCAACCAGACCCCAATGACAAAGCGCAATTTGCCATGAATGATCCAGCCTTGCGTGATGTTGATAAGGTTCATGTAAAGCATTGCAACTAAGCCGGCGATCAATAAATCCCCAGAGCGGCCGATGCGTGGATTCACCGCACCCAAGGGGATGGCCATCAAGGCAAGATTTAAGGCGGCAAGTGGGAGGGCAAGTCGCCACATGATTTGACCGTATGAGCTGTTTTCTTTATCGCTGATTAAAAGCGAGGTCGGTCGTGATCGTCGGCTTTCAAGCGTCGAGGCACGCGCTTTTTCAAGTGACTCTTCAGCATTTTTACTTTCAATGCGTACGCCAAAAGCATCAAATTCGGCAAAACGCATTTCAGAGGTTCCGGGTTTGAGGTCGTAACGGTGGCCGGCACCCAAGACTAAAAAGCGATCACCATTTGCTTCGGTTTCGATTTTTGCTGAAGCTGACGTTACGAGGGTTAACCAGTCTGGATCAATCAGGCGCATAAAAACCTGCCCTAACGGGTTGTCAGTGACGTTAGTCGTGCCTTCAACAAAAAAGACGCGAGCACCCTTTTCGGTCTCTAAAAATTGTCCTGGAGTGATTTTTGACAGGTCAGAACGCATTTCGTAACGCGCACGATATTCACCAATCTGTCGGTTGGCCCAAGGCGTGGCGAACAGCGTTAAAAAGGAAATGAGTATCGCAATGGGGATCGCAATACGCAAGACTGGGTTGACCCAATTGGCCAGCGAGAGCCCGCTTGAAAACCAGACCACCATCTCAGACTCTCGATAATTTCGGGTCACTGTTGTGAGCACACCGATAAAAATCGAAACAGTCAAAATGATGGGCAGAGCAGCAATCAGCGTAAAAGTCGCCAAGCCAACTACAACATCCGAGCCAATTCGGCCAGCGGCTGCCTCGCCAAGCAACCGCACTAGCACAACACTAAGCCAGACCACAATCAGAGTCGAAAGTACGACGCTAAAGTGATTGGCGATTTCAGAGACAACCGAACGTTTAAATAGAGACATTTCTTTTTGGCACCGAAACACCACGTGCCATGACCGGTGCGAAAGCGCACCACTCACCAAATTTAGCATACTGGCTCAGTTTCCAAGGTTCTGGAGGTGGAGTGCCCAGCGAGATCCAAGATACACTTACCCGACTCAAGCTATTTTTATGACCCTAACAAAAAGAGAACGAAAGTGCCTTTGCCAGACAGTATTGAACGCGAAGAAATTCACAAGCGCCAAATCACCATGCGCGCGTACCGACGCGTCGACGGGCTCTACGACATTGAAGGCCGAGTGGTCGATAACAAACCGATCGAGTTTGTGGCTCCGTTAACGAACCGGGTGCTTGCCCCAGGGCAGCCCATACATGACTTGTGGGTTCGCCTGGTGATTGACGATGAATTTCTCATTCACGACGTGTTTTCGTCCTCAGACTCGACCCCGTTTACCGTATGCAAGCAAGCGCCGCCGACTCTTTCGGTCTTGAAGGGCGAGCGCATTGGCGGGGGTTGGGCAAAGCTAGTGCGCTCAAAATTGAAGGGTGCTGCAAGCTGTACACATTTGATGGAGTTGCTAGGCCCCATGGCCACTGCTGCGTATCAGGCGCTTTGGCCGGTGGTGCGCGATCGGCCAGAGGTGTTAAATGCAGATGGCCGCCCCGTCAAAATTGACAGCTGCTACGCCTACGCCAGCAACCGCGAAGTCACGCTAAAACTTTGGCCTCAGTTTTATGACGGTCCCAAGCCATAGGATTTGCCAAGCTATACTCAAGTCAAAATATTGACTCAACGCGGCGCGCCTGTTTGAACGACGCGCCGCTTTGCATAAAAAAACGGAGACCTCACATGCGTTCGTTACTATTTGTACCAGCCGATAGCCCGCGTAAGCTCGAAAAATCACTGCAAAGCGGTGCCGACGTCTTGATTTTTGATCTTGAAGATGCCGTGTCGCCGGCCCGCAAAGAAGAGGGTCGTATTGAGGTTGTTAAATTTTTGACGCAGACCAAGGCCTCTGGGGTCAAAACGCCCAAGCTTTATGTACGCGTCAATGCCTTGACCACCGGTATGACCTTGACCGACTTGGCAGCGGTGATGCGCTGTCGCCCTGATGGCATCGCATTGCCTAAGTCCTCTGGCGCGGCCGATGTCGCTTTGTTGGCAGCCTACCTTGAGGCCTTTGAACAGATGTTTCCGGCGGTGATAGGCGAGGCCGCCCAGACTGCAATTTTGCCGATCGTGACAGAAACCGCTGAAGCTCTTGCCGGGTTGAATAGCTACAAAGGTGCCTCGCCACGTTTGGCAGGCTTGATGTGGGGTGCCGAGGATCTGGCTGGCGATATCGGTGCATTGACAAATAAAGATGAAGAGGCGCCGGAGCAATGGACCTCGCCTTTTGGTTTGGTTCGTAACCTTTGCCTGTTTGCAGCGGCTGCTGCAGGCGTGCCCGCAATCGACACCGTTCCCACCGAGCTCAATAATCCCGAGGCACTGTTGCGTGAAACGCGCCGTGCCTATCGCGATGGTTTTTCAGCCAAAGCTGCAATTCATCCAGGACAAGTGCCAGTGATTAATCAAGCCATGACACCTGATGCACAGGCTCAAGAATGGGCCCAGCGGGTGATTGCAGCCTTTGCCGCAAACACCAGTGTGGGTGTTGCCACGCTTGATGGCAAGATGCTCGATACACCGCATCTTCGTTTAGCCAAAAAAATTGCTGCTGCGACGCAGCTCGCTTAAGAGGATTGTGACGATGGCCGGTCCTTTGGTAGGTGTACGTGTCGTTGACATGACCTCGATTTTGATGGGGCCCTATGCCGCGCAGTTGCTGGGCGATATGGGTGCAGATGTCATCAAAGTCGAAGCACCTGTTGGGGATATGGTGCGTGATTTAGGGCCGATGCAACACCCTCGAATGGGCGCGTTGTACCTGCATGTCAATCGTAGTAAGCGTGGTTTGGTGCTTGATCTGAAACAGCCCGCTGGGCTTGAGGCGATTAAGAAGTTGCTCGCAACCGCGGATGTGCTGTTGTACAACGTGCGCCCGCAAGCGATGGCCCGTTTAGGTTTGGGTTACGACGTTGTGCAAAAAATTAATCCTCGACTGCTGTACGTCGGTACGTTTGGTTTTGGACAAGAGGGCCCCTATGCCGCCAAGCCCGCCTTTGATGATTTGATTCAAGGTGCGATTGGGTTGCCGTCCCTCATTAAACAGGCGGGTGCTGATGTGCCGCGCTACGTGCCCTCAAATATTGTCGATCGCACGGTTGGCTTGTATGCCGTGACGTCGTTGTGCGCAGCCTTGTTTCATCGAGAAAAAACTGGGTTCGGGCAAAAGATCGATATCCCCATGTTTGAGACAATGATTAGCCATTTGTTAAGCGATCATATTGGTGGTCAAACTTTTGATCCGCCCAACGGCCCGCCAGGCTACCCCCGTCTGCTCGCTTCTGAGCGTCGTCCTTATAAAACCGCCGATGGCTTCGTCTGTGCCGTCATTTATAGCGATAAGCAATGGGCCTCGTTCTTCAAGGCGATCGGTCGCTCAGAAATATTTGAAAACGATCCACGGTTTTTAAATCTGACGGTGCGCACACAGCACATCAATGATTTGCAAGCGCTTGCGGCAAAAATCTTTCTTGAGCGTACGACAAACGCCTGGCTTGAATTGCTTGATCAGGCTGATATTCCTACGATGCCACTGCACACGCTTGAAACAATTTTTGACGATCCGCACTTAAAAGCGGTCAACATGTTTGAATGGGTCGAGCATCCAACAGAGGGTCGTATCAGGCGCGTCGCGGTGCCAACAACCTGGACCGATAGCCAGCCTTCGCCAAGCCGTAACGCTCCTGGGTTGGGTGAGCATAGCGCTGAGATTTTAAAAGAATTGGGTTACTCAGACGCGGACATCGCGACGCTAATCGCGCAAGGCGTGACGCTCACAGCAAAGTCCAAAGCAGGCGCGTAGCGTGACCATCGATTTCACCCGTTGGATACGGCCTGGTGACGGTATCTGGTGGAATGAATGCACGGCCGAACCTTTGACGTTGACCGAGGCGCTGGTGAGCCAGCGTCAGGCTCTTGGAGGATGCTCGGTATTTGTGGGCCCCACTTACACGGCGACGTTGCAACCCGAGCATGCTGACTGGCTATCCATGCTGAGTTACTGCGGCATTGGTGAAAATAGAAAATTGCTTGAAGCCGGTGCGATGCAGTTGATTCCAAGTCATTGTTCGCAGTTGCACCGCTTGCCCTCTGAGGGGGCGGCAAAAGCGGACGTGGTCTTTTTACATCTAAGCCCTGAGGGTCCAGACGGCCGACGCAGTCTTGGGATTGCCAATGACTATCTGATCGCGGCGGCAAAACAGGCACGGGTCGTGATTGCTGAAGTGAATCAGCAAATGCCCTGGACCTTCACTTCGCACGCGCTTGACGGCGTAAAGATTGACGCAATCGTTGAGTCAGACCGACCACTGATTGAGCTGAAACGAAGCGCCATTTCAGAGGTCGAGAGCCGTATTGCCCAACACGCCCTAGAGTTCATCGGTGACCGCTCGGTGCTCGAAATGGGGATCGGCGCAATACCCGAGTCGATTCTGTCGGCGCTCAGTGACCGTAAAGATTTAGGCATTCATACCGGAATGTTAGGCGACGTTGCCGTTGATTTAATCGAATGCGGTGCAGTGACGAATGCTTTCAAAGCGCTCGACCGCGGGCTGACCACTGCAGGCGTGTTGATGGGTACGCGCCGCTTGTACGAGTTTGCCCGGCACAATGCCTTGCTAAATATTCAGCCTTTTACCTACGTGCACAGCCACACTACGCTCGCGCAGCTTGAGCAGTTTGTAGCAATTAATTCTGCGATTGAAGTGGATCTGACCGGGCAGGTTGGAGCAGAGGTGATTGATGGAAAATATATCGGCGCAACCGGTGGGCAGGTGGACTTCACCCGCGGCGCGCTCGCGTCTAAAGGTGGGCGTTCGATCGTTGCGCTACCCTCGACGGCTAAACGTGGGCAACTCAGCCGGATTGTGGTGAACTTGCAGGGGCCTGCGACAAGCTTGCGCACGGACGCCGATGTGGTGGTAACAGAGTGGGGCAGTGCGCAGCTAAAGGGGCAGACCTTGCAAGAGCGGGTCAAGCGAATGATTGAGATTGCCCATCCCGAACACAGAGAAAAGTTGGCGCGTGAGGTGCATGAACAGGGTATTCGTTAAGGACACAGCGCGGCATGACCTCTTTGCCGTAGGACGGTCACGGCTCGAAAGGCTTAGTACCGTGGGGGCTTAGCCGCTTGGTGATAGGCACGTACATTAAGTGGTTGTTATATTAGTATTGATAAGTGGTTTGATCAAATATTGCGAGAGGCAGATATGGATTTTTCATTTTCACAAGAACAAGAAAGCATTCGCGAGGCAATCAGCAAAATTTGCGAACAGTTTGATGATCATTATTGGCTTGAAAAAGATCGACACGGCGGGTTTCCGACTGAGCTGCATCAGGCGCTGGCCAAGGACGGCTGGTTAGGGATCTGTATCCCTGAGCAATATGGTGGCTCTGGCTTGGGGATCACCGAAGCCTCGATCATGATGCAAACGATTAGTGAGTCTGGCGCCGGCATGAGCGGTGCGTCAGCGGTGCACATGAATATTTTTGGTTTAAATCCGGTTGTGCAGTTTGGTACCGAAGAGCAAAAGCGTCGCATGCTGCCGCCGTTGATCTCTGGCGAAGAGCGGGCTTGTTTTGCCGTGACTGAGCCCAACACGGGTTTGAACACCACGCAGTTAAAGGTGAAGGCCGAGCGAGTCGGTGACCATTATGTATTGAGCGGCACCAAGGTTTGGATTTCGACCGCGCAGGTTGCAGAAAAAATGTTGATTTTGGCGCGCACTACACCTCTTGAAGAGGTGACCAAGCACTCTGATGGCCTTAGTTTGTTCTATACAAAATTTGATCGTGATTTTATTCGTGTGCACGAGATCGAAAAGATGGGCCGCAAAGCCGTTGATTCAAACGAGTTGTTTATCGATGGCTTGAAGGTGCCTGTCGAAGATCGTATCGGCGAAGAAGGCAAGGGCTTTCATTACATCATGCACGGCATGAATGCTGAGCGTATTCTGATCGCTGCCGAAGGCGTAGGCTTAGGGCGGGTTGCCCTCAAAAAAGCGACGGAGTATGCCAAGGAGCGGGTCGTGTTTAATCGTCCGATCGGGATGAATCAAGGGATTCAGCACCCCCTTGCCGCCAATTGGATGGAGCTTGAGGCGGCAAATCTGATGGTGTTTCAGGCGGCTTCGATGTTTGACAAGGGTGAGCCCTGTGGCGCGCAAGCCAACGCGGCAAAGTACTTGGGCGGCGAGGCTGGTTTCAATGCCTGCCAGCAAGCGGTCATGACGCATGGTGGCTTTGGCTACGCGAAGGAATATCACGTCGAGCGTTATCTGCGTGAAGTCATGATTACACGTATCGCACCAGTCAGCCCACAATTGATTTTGTGCTTTATCGCCGAGCGCGTGCTTGGCTTACCCAAATCCTACTAGGAGCCCAACATGGCTGGTTTGTATTTTGAAGAGTTTGAGGTCGGGCAACTGTTTAAGCATTCGATGACGCGCACCGTCACTGAAATGGATAACGTGTTGTTCTCAACACTCACCATGAACCCGCAGCCCTTGCATCTGGATAAAGAGTTTGCGTCTAAAACTGAGTTTGGACAGATCCTGGTCAATAGCTTGTTTACCTTGGGTTTGGTGATTGGGATCACGGTTGGTGAGACGACGCTTGGCACGACGATTGCCAACCTCGGTATGACAGACACCAGGTTCCCGCATCCAGTGTTTTACGGCGATACGATCCATGTTGAAACAAAAATTGTCTCGAAGCGTTTAAGCAAATCGCGCAAAGACGCGGGCATTGTTGAGTTTGAACATCACGGCATCAATCAGCGCGGCGAAATTGTCTGCATTTGTGTTCGCTCGGGGTTTATGAAGTGTCGACCCGCGTAAGGTGAAGCCCGCGTTCACCAACGCTAAGCCAAGCGACGCCACAATGGCTTTTGTGGTGTTGGTCATCTGTTTTTTATTTAACTTGCTTGGTCGTGGGATCGGTGACGCGTACGTTACCTTTTTGTTGCCGCTCGAAACCCAATTTGGCTGGAGCCGCTCAGAGATCTCGAGTGTGTACTCTATTTACATGCTGGCCAATGGTTTCTCGGCGCCACTGATTGGCATCATGTTTGATCGTCTGGGCCCCCGCATCGTATGTGCGGTCGGTTTTGCAAGCTTAGGCCTGGGCTATTTGGTGGCCGGCAACTTGACGCAGCTATGGCAGTTTCATTTGTGTGTGGGCGTAGCCGGCGGAATCGGAGTGACCTCTTTAGGGATGGTGCCTTCACAGAGCCTGATTAGTCGCTGGTTTCCAACGAATACGAGCACGGCGATTGGTATTGCCTATGCTGGGTTTGGCGCCGGCACCTTGGTGATGGTGCCGTTTGCCCAATTCCTAAATGATACGGTTGGCTGGCGCAACGCGTACCATATCCTAGGTGGGCTGATGTTGGTGCTTTTGCCTCTGGCGATGTTGTTGCCTTGGCGCATCATTCGTGCAGGACACTCTGACTATGCACGGTCTCTTGGGTCGGCACCCTTGTCTAAAAATATTTTTGCACCCTTGCGGCTCGCAGTTCGTTCGTCGGGCTTTTGGGCCTTAGGACAGGCATTCTTCTTCACTTCCTTGGTGATTTATACCGTGACGGTGCAGACCATTGCCTTCTTAGTTGAGTCAGGGTTTTCTGCGCTTGAGGCGGCCAGTGCCTTTGGCGTCGCCGGCATGCTCTCTGTGTTTGGGGTGGGCTCTTCTGGCAAGTTGGCTGATAAGTTTGGTCATCGCTTGATTGTGACCATCACGTTTAGCTGTACTTTTTTAGGCCTCGCCAACTTGCTGGCGATGGCGTTTTATCCGTCTCCGTGGTTTTTGTTGGGGTTTGTGGTCTTCTTTGGGATTGCACAGGGCGCGCGCGGGCCGATCATTTCGGGGCTTTGCTCAAAGCTATTTCCGGGCCCTGGGTTAGCCACCGTGTACGGTGCGCTGTACGCTTTTATGTCGGTTGGAGCTGCGACTGGGGCCTTATTGTCGGGTTGGTTTCACGATCAGACAGGTGGTTACACGGCCAGCATTATTTTTTCGATGATCAGTGTCGCTCTAGCTGTATCCCCATTTTGGGTGTCGCGGGCATTACGTAAATTTGGATGATGCATCATGCATAAAAAAATCTTTGTTATACCGTCGTGGCTTAGAGCCAGCCACCTCATGTTGGTGTGTCTGAGTTTGCTAGTGGCGGGCGCTCAACCCGCCAGCGCTGGGTTGCTTGAAGATCTGACGGATGGTCAACACGTTTTGTTGATGCGTCATGCTGATGCGCCAGGCGTTGGTGACCCACCCGGCTACAGACTTGACCAATGCTCGACGCAACGTAATTTGGGTGAAGTGGGGCGGCAACAATCGGTATTGATCGGGCGCTGGTTAACCGCGCAAGGCGTGAGCACCCCTAAAATTTTTAGTAGTGCCTGGTGCCGTTGCCAAGACACTGCACGGTTGTTGGCGCTGGGTACGGTCAGTGTCGAGTCTTCGTTAAACTCTTTTTTTGATGACATGAGTTTGGCGAATTCGCAAAATGCTGCCTTACAACGATTCATCACAGCAAGCCTGAAGGCACATCCGAAACAGCCCCTGATTCTCGTGACCCATCATGTCAACATCCAAGCCCTCACGGGTCGAGCTGTGTCAGTGGGTGATATGGTGTTGGTGCGTGTTAAACCTGATGGCAGCCATGTCTCACATCAAGTGTTTCCTAGCCCCCGGCCGTAGCGCGCCCTGTTGCTTAGTTCAAATGTGCTTTGATTGATTGCAAAATCCTGCCCTTGGTGCTCGCCATTTCGTCAAGAATTGTGTAATGGTTGAGCGCAGGTAGGTTTTCAAAGATGCCTGGGGCATTGGCTTTGTTGCGGTATTGCGCAAATTCAATGGTTTGCGTTTGCATGGCTGGGAGCTCTGCCCCGCCCACGAACAAATCAAGGGTTTTGCCGTTCAGTGCCGGTAATTTGATCGGTGAAAATCGCGTCGCGGTCGCTTCATCTAAACCAAGTTTTTCGTTGAGATAGCAATGGCGCATTGGCTCTAGATCAAAGAGGCCACTGATCGCCGTGCCACCAAGCACGCAGGGTTCGTCAAGCGCCATGGCTGTTAAGTGCCCGCCTGCAGACCAGCCGCTTAACCAAATCCCAGGGTTGCTAGAACGGCGCGCTGCAATTTTTTGACTGAGCGCTCGCAAGCCCAAACGAATGTCTTGCACAATCTGATCCATTTTGGCTTCGGGCGCTAAGGTGTAGCCCATCATCGCGACGCTAATGCCCGCTTCAATGAAGGCGGGCACAATAAACGTGAAATCACTTTTGGCCCTGTTTTGCCAAAAGCCGCCATGAATGAAGGCAACAACGGGGCTTTGGTCGCCCGCTGAAAAATAGTCGTACGATTGGCGCGCGTTGCTACCATACGAAATATCTAAGTGCGAAGAATGTGCCGCTCGAAACTCTTGACTGCGTACACCCCACGCGGCAATGATCTCAGCGCTGTTCGACACTGCCTTTGAGTTGTTGTAGGCGTCATCGCGCTGTTCGCGGGTAAGATTCGTTGACATGTATGTGCTCGCGTAAGGTGTCAATAATTAGAGCTAGTATAGTTGGCACATCAAGTCTTTTTTATAAAGACGCCATTCATTCATGATTTTCAGGATCCATTGCGTGACTGAACAAACGATTTATCTTCTCAAAGCGTTCTTTCTGGGCATTGTCGAAGGACTAACTGAATTTTTGCCCATCTCAAGTACGGGGCACTTAATCCTGTTCGGACACTTGATCGAATTTTCTTCAAACGAAGCCAAAGTTTTTGAGGTGGTGATCCAGCTGGGTTCGATCTTGGCCGTCATGTGGATCTTCAGAGCGCGTTTGGTTCAATTGATCGTGGGCACTGTACGACTCGACCCCGTTGAAGTGGCCTTCACGCGTAATCTGCTCATCGCCTTTTTGCCGTCGGCCATCATCGGGTTACTGTTCATCAAGGCAATCAAAGCTTTGTTTTTTCATCCAGGTGTTGTGGTGGTGACCTTGATCGTTGGTGGTCTGATTATGCTTTGGGTCGAGCGCAATCGGCCAGCTTCGGGTGTCGATCCGCGTGCGAGTGCACTCACGCTCGAGCAGATCACCTGGCGGCAAGCGCTGATGGTGGGCTTATGTCAGTGCTTAGCCATGGTGCCGGGCACCTCACGCTCGGGTGCAACGATTATTGGTGGCATGTTGTCTGGCATTCAACGCAAAACCGCAACAGAGTTTTCGTTTTTTCTTGCGATGCCAACCATGTTGGCCGCTGCGGTCTATGACACCTACAAACACGCCAGCCTGCTTAGCCAGCAAGACATGTTGGCGATCGCAGTGGGGTTCATCAGCGCTTTTTTTAGCGCTCTCTTTGTTGTGCGTGCCGTACTTGCCTTTGTGTCGCGCCACACCTACCGCGTATTTGCGGTCTATCGAATCATATTGGGCGTGGTGGTGGGGGCTTGGTTATTTTTGGGGCGCTAGAGCGAAGCGCAAAAACAATCAAACCGTTGCCCACTAAGCGGCAAAATTACGATTTGGTATTTTTTGGATTTTAGTAGTAACGTCTCGCCAGTTTAAAAATTTTCTGCCGAAGGCCTGCGTGCACTAAGTGGATTAACACCCAAGGAAATCGAATGCGTTTATTTAGTTATCAAGACCAAAACCAGCAAAAGCGTGTGGGCTTATTGCGTGCCAAAGATTCAAGCGAGTTTATCGATCTCGCGGCAACCGACGCAAACCTGCCCAAGACGCTACTTGAAGTGATCTCAACGGCGGGTGCAATGACTCGTATTGCTGAGCTGGCAAAAAGCTCAACCGCTTCGGTTAAATCTGTTAAGGGCATCAAGTTCATTCCGTTGGTAGATAATCCTACCAAGATTATCTGCTTAGGCCTGAACTATGCCGATCACGCTGCTGAGGGCGGGCACGCTCGCCCAGAGTACCCAAGTTTCTTTATGCGTGGCCCGAGCTCAATGGTGGGTCATCTGCAACCGATGATTCGCCCCAAGGTGTCTGACAAGTTTGACTATGAGGCCGAACTCGCTTTCGTGGTG
>JARXAG010000086.1 GCA_029866055.1 Burkholderiaceae bacterium | reverse complement strand
CGTGATCCCGGGCAAACGGGTTGTGCATGACCCAGGTTTTAACGGTGTTGCGCCTGGCATCGGCGTAATCATGTGCCCGCCAGTCTCGGTCTGCCACCAGGTATCAACGATGGGGCAGCGTCCGCCCCCCACATTGGTGTGGTACCACATCCAAGCTTCAGGATTAATCGGCTCGCCGACAGAGCCCAACAAACGCAAGCTCGACAAATCAAAACTCTTTGGATGGACGGCAGCCTCTGCGTCTGAGGTTTTGATCAACGAACGGATCGCAGTTGGTGCTGTGTAAAAAATCGAGACTTTTTGCTCTTGGATGATTTTCCAGAAACGCCCGGCGTTTGGATAGGTGGGTACACCTTCAAACACAATTTGCGTCAATCCAGCGGCCAAGGGACCGTACGCAATATAGGTGTGCCCCGTGACCCAACCTACGTCAGCCGTGCACCAAAAAATATCACTGGCTTTTGCGTCAAATACCCACTGCATCGTGAGCTTGGCCCACAACAAGTAACCACCCGACGAGTGCTGCACACCTTTAGGCTTACCGGTCGAGCCAGAGGTATACAAAATAAATAGGGGATGCTCAGCACTGATGGCGACAGGTTCGCAGGTAGTGGCCTGTTTGTCAGCAACATCGTGAAACCACACATCACGCTTAGCATCCCAAGCGATTTTTCCGCCAGTGCGTTTGTATACGACGCAATGACGCACGGCCTCGCAACCACCCATCGCTAAAGCCTCGTCAACCGCAGGTTTCAGCGCGATCGCTTTGCCGCCTCGCATTTGTTCGTCGGCAGTGAGCACTAGGCTTGCACCGACGTCGGTGATACGCTCGTGCAGACTTTTAGCCGAGAAGCCGCCAAACACCACCGAGTGAGTGATGCCCAGGCGCGCACAGGCTTGCATTGCCACGACAGCCTCAATCGACATGGGCATATAGATGATCGAGCGTTCACCTGTTTTGTAGCCCAGTGCTTTCAGGCCATTGGCTAACTGGCAAACACGATCGTGTAACTGTTGGTAAGTAATTTTTTTAACAACGCCATCGTCGGATTCAAAAATAATCGCGACTTTGTCGGCATTGCCGTTTTTAAGATTGGCATCTAAGCAGTTAGCCGAGACGTTGAGCTCGCCATCGCCAAACCACTCAAAGAACGGCGCACGCGACTCATCTAGCACCTTGGTAAACGGTTTAGTCCAGTGCAAATGGTCACGCGCCTGCTTGGCCCAAAAAGCATCCGGGTCGCGATCAGCCGCTTCGAGCAAGGCCTGGTAGCCCGCCTGACCAGACACATGAGCCTGCTCAGCAAAGCTCTGTGGCGGTTGAAATACACGCGTTTCGACTAAGGTGGATTCGATTGAGTTCGCCATGAGTGCAGTCTCCGAAGTGGCCAATATCTATGAGTGATTTTTTGGGTCGATGGTTTAGGCTGTTAACGCGGCGATGCCAACTGAGGCGATCTCTGCATCTTCAGAGGACTTCACGCCAGACACGCCTACCGCGCCAATGACCTGGCCGTCGATCGTAATCGGCACGCCTCCTTCGAGCATCCCTTGCAAGGTGGGCGCTGACAAAAATGCAGTACGGCCATTGTTAATGATGTCTTCGTAAACTTTAGTTTCGCGACGCGCCAACGCTGAGGTGTGCGCTTTGGCAGGTGCGATGTGCGCCGACATCGCTGGTGCGCCATCTAAACGTTGTAAACCCAACAAATGGCCACCATCGTCAACGATCGCAATGGTGACAGCCCAATTATTTTTATTCGCATGGGCCTTCGAGGCAGCTAACATTTTAGAAACATCAGCATCAGTCAAGACAGCTTTGGTTTTCACAGAGAATCCTTAATTTGTTCAAGTGCAGAGGGGTCTTCAATTGTAGTGAGATCACCGGGGTCGCGCCCTTCGCAAACCGCAACAATCGCACGACGCAAAACTTTACCAGAGCGAGTCTTTGGCAACGCGGTGACAAAACGCACTCTGGCAGGGCGCGCGACTGGCCCAAGTTGCTCGTCGACTAACCGCATAATATCGCCCTCGAGCTTTAACCGCGAGGCTGGATCCGAAAATAAACTGGCATCTTTGAGCACCGCAAAGCCGACAGCCACCTGCCCTTTAAGCTGATCTGCGATGCCCACCACCGCCGACTCGGCCACGGCGGCGTGGCAGTTGATTGACTCTTCGATTTCACGAGTCCCCAAGCGATGACCCGCCACGTTAATCACATCATCGGTACGGCCTAAGATAAACCAGTAGCCATCCTCATCGGTTAAGCCCCAATCAAAGGTTGAATACACCTGACGACCAGGCACCGAGCCGAAATACGTTTCAACAAAACGCGCATCATCGCCCCAGATTGTGGTCATCGCACCCGGTGGTAAGGGCGGCACAATGGCGACTACACCCTTTTGGTTGGGGCCAAGATCTTCGCCTGTCTCTTCGTTCAGCACCCGAACGTCAAAGCCGTACACCGGAAACGACGGACTACCAAATTTTGTTGACACATCTGCGATACCAGGCTGCGCTGCCAAAATTGGCCAACCCGTTTCAGTTTGCCAATAGTTATCAATGATGGGACGGCCCAGCCCTGCTGAAATCCATTGCGCGGTCGGCTCGTCTAACGGCTCACCGGCCAGATACAGCGCGCGCAAAGTCGACAGGTCGTATTTCTTTAGCAAAGCCTCGTCATGTTTTTTTAGCACTCGAATCGCAGTCGGGGCAGAAAACATAGTGTTGACTTTAAAGCGTTCAACTAGGCTCCATAAGATACCGCCATCGGGGCGCACGGGTGTACCTTCGTACAGAATGGTGGTCTGTCCAGCTATCAACGGGCCATACACAATGTACGAGTGGCCAACCACCCAGCCAATATCGCTGGTGCACAGGTAGGTATCGCCCGGCTGGCCGTTAAAAATACGTTGCATCGACGAAGCAAGGGCGACGGCATAGCCACCGGTGTCGCGTTGCACACCCTTGGGTTTACCAGTGGTGCCCGATGTGTACAACACATAACTGGGTTCTGACGACTCAAGCCAGGTCACAGGCACCACCGCCCCATCATATTGGCGTCTAAGGCTCGCGTAATCAAGGTCTCGGCCAGCCACCGGCTCAAAGGCAAACAAGCCGCGATTGACCACCAAAACTTTTTCAGGCGGAAGCTGTGACAGCGCAATCGCCTTGTCGAGTAGGGGCTTGTAGGGCGTCACTTTGCCGCCTCGCGAGCCGGCGTCGGCACACACGATCACTTTGGGTGAGGCATCATCAATACGCTGCGCCAAGTTCACTGAGGCAAAGCCGCCAAAGACCACCGAGTGAATCGCACCCAACCTTGCACAGGCAAGCATGGCAAAAACAGCTTCAGGCACCATGGGCATATAAATCAAGACTCGGTCGCCTCGCCCCACGCCTTGAGCCTGCAACATCGCCGCAACGGCGTTCACTTCGCGATAGAGGTCTCGTCGACTGTAGGTCGTTTCTTGGTCGACCTCGGTCGACACCCAAATTAACGCCGGATCATCGGCCTGCGAATCTAGCCAACGATCGACCGCGTTAAAACATAAGTTGGTCCGACCGCCAACAAACCACTTGGCAAAGGGAGGTTTGCTGTAATCCAGCACCTCAGTAAAGGGGGTTTCCCAGTGAATACCTGCGGCTTCTTCGCGCCAGAAAGTATCTTTTTGCTGAATCGAACGTTGATGGGTCGCCTGGATTGGGTTCATAGTCGGTCTCTCGAGTACTTTTTTTAGCAAAGATCGCTTTTTGTAATACTATTGTGACAGGTAAACCTTGCACGAGGCTTTCCGCCCCTGCAATATCAGGCGTCAGGAGTTGGTTGTTCTTTCAATTACCGGCCTCACTATTTTGACTTGCGTCCTCTTTTAGACCTTCGGTCAGTTTTTCTGCCCCTCGCTCGAAACCGTTACGATGCCAAACATCACTCTTGTCACCTCTGCACCTTGCCTCTTTGCCTACTGGGTTCGCCTAGTAATGCTCGCAGGCGCGTGCGTGCTCACTGCTGCCTTAAGCGGTTGCGCAGGCACCCAAAGTGACGAGGGCTCAGGCCTGAACACTTCATCTGTCGACTGGCGAAACTCCGCAGATCCTATTGGTTCGTTTTTGGCACGCTCTAAAAATGGTGCAGGGTTGATCGCGGGCGACATCAACCACCCTCTCGCGCGTCAGGCACTGACGCAACTCGGGATTCGGTATCGCTGGGGCGGTAAATCACCCGAAACAGGTTTTGATTGCAGCGGGCTTGTGCTGTACTCGGCGCAACAATCGCTTGGCCTGAAGCTGCCACCGCGCTCTTACGAGATCGCGCTGTTTGGCATCGATGTGCCGCGCAATAATCTACAAGTGGGTGATTTAGTGTTTTTTAATACACTGGGCCGCCGTAACTCGCATGTGGGCGTGTACTTAGGCGATGATCAGTTTGTGCATTCACCCTCTGCAGGTGGTGTCGTCAGAATCGAAGACATGAAGATGGCCTACTGGACCAAGCGTTATAACGGCGCGCGCCGCTTATAAAGCGACCCGCATCACCACAAAATGCCTACCAGCCTCAAGTTTGACCAAGTCTGGGCATACTAAACCGACCGGTGCCAGATTGTTTGGATCAAATCCTACTTCTTCCGTGGCTGCCCGTTGAGTTGACAAGCATCTGGCTGACACAAACCACACTGCTCAAGCGCCTGCTGCATTGAGCACACTGAGCGTCGACAAGCGACCACCTGCACCCCCCCTTTTTGTGCAGCATTTCTGAAGGTTTTCATGACGTTATGACCTAAAAAATCGGTCAGCAAAATCACCACCTGAGTGCCGCTCGGTATCTGCGGCGCCTTTTTTTGGTGTGCTGGGTCGCGCCCAGTGATGTGATGCGTGATGGCAATGTTGTGTTCGCGTAACAGGCTGGGGATATTGCCGAGTCGATCGGCACCGACCACAACTGCGCTCAAGGCTGGGTTCATAGCTGCTCCAATAAAAAAATGAACAGCCTAAATGATAATGATTCTTATTTATAAAACAAGAGTAATAATACTCATTCTCATTAAAAAAACTAAATTTAATTTATTCATATCCGGAAATTTACTTGTGCTCAGTTTAAATAATAGTTATTTTTCTTGTTTATTTTCAACGAGTTCTCGAATTTTACTTTCGTTTAATTCAGGGGTCAGCATGGCGATTAAGGTGTACACATAGTCGCGTAAAAAAACACCTGACTTGAGCGCAATGCGGGTGGTTTGCACCCCAAAGAGGTGTCCGGCAGGGATACTGACCAAGTTGGTGTCACGCAGCGGCTCATAGGCGACGCCTGCGATGATCCCGATCCCTAATCCGACATCGACATAGGTTTTAATCACGTCGGCATCAATCGCCTCAAGAACAATATCTGGGCGAAGCCCCTTCTCTTCAAAGGCACGATCGACCGAGCGGCGTCCTGAAAAAGCGCGATCGTAGGTCACCACGGGGTAACGAGCAACATCCTCTAGGGCCAACGCGAAGCCCTTTTTACGCGCAAGCGCAGCCAAGGGGTGTTCAGGACGCACCACCACGGTGTGCTCCCAAGTGTAACAAGGCAAGGTCTCAAGCCCAGGGGTCAGTGCCAGCGACTCGGTGGCAATCGCCAGATCTGCCTGTTCATGCAACACCATCTGCGCCAACTGTGGCGGGCTGCCCTCAGCCAAAGACAGGTGAACTTTAGGAAATTGTTTACGAAACGCGGGAATAATTTTAGGCAACACGTAGCGCGCCTGCGTATGCGTACAAGCAATCACCAGGCTGCCCTCGTCGCGCTGCGCAAATTCATCACTCACTTTTTTAAGATTCTCGATCTCGCGCATAATGCGCTCGACCACCTGAGCCACCGCCGCGCCGGGCTTGGTCAGACCTTTAATGCGTTTGCCGTGCCGCTCAAAAATCTGCACGCCAAGTTCATCTTCAAACTCGAGGATCGCCTTACTGACACCAGGCTGTGACGTAAACAGACTGCGCGCGGCTTCGGTCAGATTGAAGTCACGGCGGATAGTTTCTCGAACAAAACGAAACTGTTGCAAATTCATAGAAGTCCTGTAAACCACGTGAGTGTGACGCCGAGTAAGCCTGAACTTTGTCAACTTGGCGTCTGACGAACACGAACCGGTCGTCGCAGGCGGTTCAAACAAAAGCGCGTAGAGGTCAGCAGCAGACCATACGCATACGATTATAAGTAATATAGAAACCAATTTTAAATAACTTTTTAGAATAAGCTTCTATGATTTTTCGAACTTGCGAGATAATCACTTAACTTTTTCACGTGCATAGGTTGCCCCATGGATTTCAGCGTCAGCATTTCAGCTAGCCCTCATCAAACTAAAACCCCAGCGATCTCGGTCGGTGTCTTTGCCGATGGGGTCTTAAGCGTTGCGGCCGATGCGATTGATCGCGCCAGCAGCGGCGCTATACGGGCCGTCATCAAAGCAGAGTTCACCGGTCGGGCTGGTTCAACTTTAGTGTTGCGTAACCTTGACGGTGTCGCCGCACCCCGCATCGTTTTAGTCGGGCTGGGCAAACAAGCCGAGTACACCCCACGGGTGCACGCGCGCGCCGAACAAGCCTTCGCTGCGTATTGTGTGCAAGCACGTCTGATTGAAGCGACCTCGACGCTGGCCGCGATTGACTGCCCCACTGCCCCACTGCGCGATCGCGCGCGCTCGGCCGCGGCGGCCTGCGGCGAGGCAACCTACCACTACGATGCTAGCTTTGGTAAACCTGACCCGAACGCCCGCCCCAAGCTTAAAAAACTGACGCTGCAGTTTGCAAACGCAGCAGATAAAGCGGCCGCAACAATCGGCCTGACCGAAGGTGGCGCGCTGGCTCACGGGATGTCGCTGGCCCGCACCCTCGGCAACTTGCCTGGCAATATCTGTACCCCGACCTACTTAGGTGAGCAAGCGAAAGCCTTGGGTAAAGAGTTCAAAAGCCTCAGCGTCAAAGTGCTAGATCGTAAGCAAATCGAAGCCCTCAAAATGGGTTCGTTTTTATCTGTCGCACGCGGCTCTGTCGAACAGCCCCGCTTTATCGTGCTGCACTACAAAGGCAAACCTGTCGCAGCAAAACGCGGCGCAAAAGACCCTGCAGGCCCCATTGTTTTAGTTGGCAAAGGGATTACGTTTGACTCGGGCGGCATCTCGCTCAAGCCGGCCGCCACAATGGATGAGATGAAGTTCGACATGTGCGGGGCCGCAAGCGTCTTAGGCACCTTGCGCGCGGTTGCTGAAATTGGCCTGCCAGGCGAAATCATCGGCCTGATCCCCACTTGCGAAAACATGCCAAGCGGTTCGGCCAACAAACCTGGTGATGTGGTGACCAGCATGTCTGGCCAGACTATTGAAATCCTCAACACCGACGCCGAAGGCCGTTTAATTTTGTGTGACGCCTTGACATACGCCGAGCGCTTTAAACCCTCGGCTGTGATTGACATTGCAACGTTAACGGGTGCCTGCGTGGTCGCGTTAGGCAAGGTCAATACGGGCCTGTTCGCAAGCGATGATGCGTTGGCTGAAGCCTTATTGGCGGCGGGCAAACAATCGATGGATACCGCTTGGCGCTTGCCGCTTGACGATGCCTATCAAGAGCAGTTGAAATCAAACTTCGCTGATATGGCGAATATTGGTGGCCAACCTGGTGGCGCCGTCACCGCTGCCTGCTTCTTAGCCCGTTTTGCCAAGGCGTACCACTGGGCGCACTTGGATATCGCTGGCACTGCCTGGCGCGGCAACAGCGACAAAGGCTCGACGGGTCGCCCCGTGCCGATGTTGCTGCAATATCTGATCAACCAGGCCTAAGTCAACAAATGGCCCGCATCGACTTTGCTTTTGGCGCGACTGACAAAATCGCGCAAGCTTGTCAGACCACGCTTAAGCAACACCTTGCGGGCCACAAATTAGTGGTCTATTGCAGCGATGCTGCCCGCTTAAAAGCCTACGACACCAAGCTATGGGCAGTTGAACCCACGGCGTTTGTGCCCCACGTCATGGCCACTGATCCGTTGGCCGAACAGACACCCATTTGGTTGGTCTCAAACAACTTAGCGCAAGTGTTAGCGCGTGCACCAGCAGAGGCCTGGCTGCTCAATCTGGATGAACAGTGCCCACCCGCGCTTGGTCACACCGCTCGCGTGCTTGAAATTGTGTCAGACGATGACGATGACAAGACCGCGGCGCGCGCACGTTGGGCGCAATACAAAGCCGCTGGACACGAATTGAGAGCACACCGTTTGAGTTGATACAGTACTAGATCTCAGCAGTATGCATTTACCCAAAACTGCCCCCTGCACGCGCAAAGATTTTGGGGATGTCCGTGCGAACAAGTGCCAAAAGTGCAGCACAAGACATCCATGTTTGGTGCCAGCAAGGCGACAGTGTGACGACGCATCAGAAAAATTTAAGCTGCCTAACAACCATCAATGACGCTGGCGTTGCAAAAAACACCACAATTTGTAGGAAATCTAGCCATTCAGGGAACTGTCAGGTATGCTTTCGGTCATAGACTCATGGCTAACCTTAAATAGCCTGAGTCCAATTTAGTGACAGGAGCTAACTATGTCTGAATATCGTCCTTCTTTAAACCCCGGTCAATACACTGACGTCGCCGACGTCGCCGTGCGTAACCGCGTGCTTCGCAACACTTACTGGCTGTTGGCCATTTCGCTGATCCCCACCGTACTGGGCGCCGCCTTCGGTATGTACAGTGGCATCAATCAAGTCATGGCAACCAGTCCGTTCATTACCATGATCATCTTTTTGGCTGGTGCCTTTGGTTTGATGTACGCCATCGAAAAGAACAAAGAGAACTCTTTAGGCGTGGGCCTGCTGCTGCTCTTTACGTTCTTTATGGGCATGATGCTGTCGCGCCTGTTGGGCCACGTACTGGGCATGAGCAACGGCACACAACTGGTGATGTTTGCCTTTGGTGGCACCGCCGCCGTCTTCGGCACGATGGCAACGCTGGCGACTTCGATCAAACGTGATCTGTCGGGTTTGGGTAAGTTTATGTTCGTCGGCGTGGTGATCTTGCTTCTTGCCAGCGTCGCCAACATCTTCTTGCAATTGCCTGCACTGATGCTGACCATTTCGGTGGTAGCGATTGTGATCTTCTCGGCCTTTATGCTGATTGATCTGCAACGTGTGGTTAACGGTGGTGAAACCAACTACGTGTCGGCAACGCTTGCAATCTACTTAGACGTGTACAACGTGTTTGCTAACCTGCTTGCCATCTTAGGCATCACAGGCGGCAGCCGCGATTAAGATGATTCTTGGCAACGCGCTCAGCAGCGCGAGTTGCTAAGTTGAGGTAAAAAGAAGGGTCAAGCTCTGCAGTCGTAGAGCTTGACCCTTTTTTCAGGATTAGCCAATGACCGCGACTGTTTTAACGCACGAAAATAATGGCGTACTCACGCTGACGATCAATCGCCCCGAACGTCGCAACGCGCTTGACGTTGCCACCTATCTGTCCTTAGCTGAGCACGTGCGTGCCGCAGGTACAAACAAAGATTGTCGTGCCATTGTGATCACGGGTGCAAGCAACTATTTCACGGCAGGTAATGACCTAAAAGATTTTCAAAAACCGCGTACCTCGGGCGATAGCGGCGGCATCACTTTGTTACGCAGCCTCATCGATTGTGATTTGCCGATCATTGCCGCAGTTGAAGGTCGTGCGATCGGTATCGGCGTGACGATGCTGCAGCACTGCGATTTTATTTGCGCGGCCGACAACGCCTTGTTTACGATTCCGTTTGTCGCGCTGGGGCTGTGCCCTGAGGGTGCCTCTAGCGTCTTACTCGCACAAATCGTTGGTGCGCGGCGCGCCTCAGACTGGTTATTGCGTGGCAAAACCTTTGGCGCTCAAGAGGCACTTGACGCCGGGTTTATCACTCAGGTCACGAACGCCGGTCAAGCCTTGGCCATCGCACAAGCGCTAGGTGACGAGTTAGCCGCCCTACCCCC
>JARXAG010000074.1 GCA_029866055.1 Burkholderiaceae bacterium | reverse complement strand
TTTCAGCCGCATGCCACGCTCAAATTTACCTGAGCTGACGCGCACAAAGGCCACACGATCACGATGAGCCGGATCCATGTTGGCCTGCACTTTAAAGACAACGCCGGTGAACTTGGGCTCTTCGGGGTGCACCACGCGCTCGAGCGCCTGACGCGAGCCCGGTGGGGGCGCCTGATCTACCAGCGCATCAAGCACTTCTTGCACGCCAAAATTGTTAATCGCCGAGCCAAAAAACACGGGTGTTTGTTTGCCCGCTAAAAAGGCGGCAGGATCAAAGGTAGGAGCTGCCGCCTGGATACGCTCGATCTCGCCTTTGGCTTGCTCAAAAGAGCTGCCAAAGCGCTTGGCAATTTCTGGATTGTCGAGTCCGTCGATAAAGTCGTCACCGGTGTCATTGCGACGCTCTTGTCCGGATTTAAACAAACGCATGCGATCTCGCTGGATATCAAACACGCCGCCAAAGGCCTTGCCCATGCCGACTGGCCATGAAAACGGTACAGCATCCATGCCGATGTGTTGTTCGATTTCAGATAACAGTTCAAGCGGTTCGCGCACTTCGCGATCCATCTTGTTAATGAAGGTGATGATGGGGGTATTGCGGGCGCGACAGACCTGTAGCAAACGGATGGTTTGTGGCTCGACCCCGTTGGCCGCATCAATCACCATTAAGGCCGCGTCAACCGCGGTCAGCACGCGGTAGGTATCTTCAGAAAAATCCTGGTGGCCTGGGGTATCAAGCAGGTTGATCACGCAATCGCGGTATTCCATTTGCATGACCGACGAGGCAACCGAGATGCCGCGTTGTTTTTCGATTTCCATCCAGTCTGACGACGCGTGGCGCGAAGCCTTGCGTGCTTTGACGCTACCGGCGATTTGGATCGCACCCGCAAAAAGCAACAGCTTTTCTGTGAGCGTCGTTTTACCGGCATCAGGGTGCGAAATAATGGCGAACGTTCGGCGCCGTGCGACTTCAGTTTGAATACTCATGGTGGCGAATTTTACAGGCTGGCGCAGCCAGCCTGTGTGCGTGCAAATTACTTGTTAAAGAGAGCCGGACGACGTGGGCGATTTGCTTGGTCGCCACTGGGGCTGCGGGGGGCTGAGCCACTTGGTGCACCAGTACGTGGCCCCGTACGAGCACCAGCACCCATGCCTGTGCCGGTTCTGACCGCGCCACCGGCGCTGTGGGGTGCACGTGCACCCGCGGCAGGGGCATCACGACGTGGTGCCGAGCGGCTATCGCCCTGCGAGTCGCGGCGTGGTGCGCTGCTTGGCCCCTGACCTGAGCGCGCGGGGCGCGCCCCGGCACCTGAGCCACTTGGGCTTGCCGAGCGCTGCTGTGGGCGACGCTGACCGTCGCGCCGGCCCTCGGCGCGGGCTTCGTCATCGGCCCCGTGTGGCGAGGGGGGTGAGGCGGTCCAGCCTGTCGGTGCGGGCAATTGAGGGATCGTCTTTTTGATGATGCGCTCGATCGCCTTGAGGTACTTAATCTCGCTTGAGTCGACTAACGAGATGGCAGAGCCAGCTGCGCCTGCACGACCCGTACGACCAATACGATGCACGTAATCTTCAGGGATGTTGGGCAGCTCGAAGTTCACGACTTGAGGCAGTTGATCAATATCGAGACCGCGCGCGGCGATATCGGTGGCGACCAACACGGCAACTTTGCCCTTTTTAAAGTCATCCAGGGCACGGGTGCGCGCAGCCTGGCTTTTATTGCCATGGATGGCTGAGGCCGACAAACCGTCTTTGACGAGCTTTTCAGCTAAACGGTTTGCGCCATGCTTGGTGCGTGTAAAGACCAACACTTGATGCCAGCCACTTTCGCTGATGATGTGGCTCAAGATGTCGCGCTTGTGCGCTTGATTAACCATATACACAGTTTGATCAACGCGTTCGGCCGTCGTGTTGCGCGCGGCAACCGAGACTTCAGTGGCGTTTGTTAAGACGCTTTTTGACAACTCGCGGATTTCGTCTGAGAAGGTTGCCGAGAACAGCAGGTTTTGACGCTGACGCGGCATCAAGGCCAGAATCTTGCGGATGTCGCGAATAAAGCCCATGTCGAGCATACGATCGGCTTCGTCAAGCACCAAAATCTCAACGCCTGATAAGTCAACGGTACGCTGTTGGCAGTGATCCAGCAGGCGGCCGGGGGTGGCCACCAAAATGTCGATCGGCTTGCGCAGGGCAGAGATTTGCGGATTGATATTGACGCCGCCAAAAATCACCATTGACGAGATTTTTGTGTGGCAGCCGTAGGTTTTGACTGATTCTTCGACCTGCGCGGTGAGTTCGCGTGTGGGGGTCAAAATCAATACGCGGGGGCGGCCGGCTTTGCGTACTTCAAGAGGTTTGGTAAGCAGCATGTGCAAAATGGGCAGCGTGAAGCCAGCCGTTTTGCCAGTGCCAGTTTGGGCTGCGGCTAATAAATCGCCGCCAGCAAGCACGCGCGGGATCGCCTGAGCTTGAATAGGTGTTGGCGTGGTGTAACCGGCATCGGCAATCGCACGCATAAGGGGATCGGCCAACCCGAGGTCGGCAAAAGTCATCGTAGTAGACAAGAGAACAGCTCCATCGTCATGCCGGCCTGCACAGGGTGCGGGCTCCAATCGGGGCAGACGAACAGGGAGTAAAAACGCCTTGGAGGCGAGCGCCCACAGTGTTGGGGCTTAGAGCGGCACGAGGACTGGAACGTTGTGCCGTGCAGCAATTGTACGTCAAATCGAGTTTAGCGAAGCGAAGCCACGTTAATCATTGGTTCGCCGCGCTTCCAGTAGCCCAGATTTTCAATAAACTTTTGCGCCATGCGGTGCAAGATTGCATCCGAAAACCCAGAGGTGTGTGGCGTGCAAATGACATTCGGCATATCCCACAATGGCGAGTCGACATGCAACGGTTCTTGCGCAAACACGTCAAGGTAGGCGCCCGTTAAGCGCCCCTTTTGCAAGGCCTCGATCATGGCAGGTTCGTCAATCACGGTGCCGCGTGAAATATTCACGATGTGCGAGCCGGGCTTCATGAGGGCGAGTGCGTCTTTGCTGACTAAGTTGGTCGTTTGTTTGGTGAGTGGGCAAGCCAGCACCAGCCAGTCGGTTTCTGGCAATATTTGATTAAAGCTATCAAAGCTCACGACGCGCGTGTTCTCAATCAACGAGGCGGCAGACTGACGCACGACGATAATTTTTAAGCCAAGGGCCGTCAACCAGGCGCCGAGCTTTTGTCCGATGGGGCCCCAGCCCACGATCGTTGCGGTTTGACCTTCGAGGTCGGGCGGCAGGCCGGTTTTCATAAATGGCGCCCAGACATGGGCACGCTGGGCGGCTGCGAGCTGTGGAAAGCGTCGCGCGAGTGACAGCAATCCCGTCAAAGCGGTTTGAGCCACTAAGCTCGCACTTGCACCAGAAGACGAGGTGACCGTCACACCGCGCGCCATCAAATCTAGAAATACTTGTCGGTCAACGCCCGCCGAGTGCACATGCACCCATTGCAGTGTTTTGGATTTGAGCAGGGCGTCGTAGACATACTGTGTACTGGCTTCGATTTGGTGCTTGGTTGAGCCGGCGGTGATATCACGCGACACAAAACAAAAGTCGATATCTTGCGTGCCGGCATGTATCGCGTCTGGGCCCACCAGTTGATAGCCTTCAGCCCCAAGGATGTCGTTCATTTGCGGCGCAAGCTCTTGCGCTGTTTTGTCAGACAAGAGGATGCGCGCCGGATGTTGCAACACAATATTTGTCATGCCAGCTTCCTTAACGCGGGATCGAACCTGAATCAATCACGACTTTCTTCCACTTAAGGTGCTCTTTGCGAATGAATTCTTGAAAATACGCGGCGGTGCCTCCGACGGGGTCAGCGCCTTCTTGAATAAAGCGCTGCTCAAGCGGAATCATCGCGAGGTTCACTTCTTTGTTTAGCTTGTCGATAATCGCTTGCGGCGTACCTTTGGGCGCCAGCATGCCAAACCAAGAGCCCGCCGCGTAGTCTGGAAAACCATTTTCTGCAACGGTGGGGACGCCAGGCAATGAGCGCGAGGGCTTGGGGCTACTGACCGCGATGGCACGCAGCTTGCCGCCCCGAATTTGCGCGATGACCGAGGGGATTGTCGCAAACATAAAGTCGATACGGCCTGCGATTAAATCATTGAGGGCTTCAGCGCCTTTATACGGGATATGTTGTGCATCGACGCCAATAGCGTCCATCAACATATAGCTCGACAAGTGCGAAGAGGTACCTGTACCAGTCGAAGAGTAATTCAGTGTGCCGGCCGGTTGAGCTTTTGCGTACGCGACAAACTCAGCAAAAGTGTTAGTCGGTAAGTTGGGGCTGATGACCAGCACGTTAGGGACGTCGGCAATGAGCACAACGGGCACCAAATCAGACAACGGGTCGTAGCGCAGATCTTTGAACAGTGTCGGGTTGATGGCAATCGGCCCGACCGAAGCAATGGTAACGGTGTAGCCATCGGGCGGTGAGCGTACGACCATTTCGGTGCCGATGTTGCCACCTGCGCCTGGCTTGTTTTCGATCACAAATGGTTGTTTCAGTTGCTCGGCAAGGTTTAGACCAACACTACGCGCGATGATGTCGGTTGTGCCGCCCGCCGTAAACGACACAATGATTTTGACAGGCTTGCTCGGATACTCTTGGGCGTTTTGGGCGTGAGCAGACAGGGCGCAGCCGAGTACCGAACTTAACAATAGCGAAGCGATAGATTTAATCACGATAAGAAATATCCGTACGGTCGAGTTTACGTAACAGAGCAGGCCACTCCATCACGCCATAGGCCCGGCGTGTGCCAGGTTGGTAGTTGTTCCAGGTTTCATCCAGCACTTTTTGCGACACTTTTGAAAGCGGGCTATTGCATGACATCGCACCAAGCTGCGCGTGACACGACAGTTCAAGGCGGTGCATCCAGTTAAACGCTTCGCCAACAGTGCGACCCACGGTCAGTGCGCCGTGATTGCGCAGAATCATGGCTTCGCTCATGCCTAAGTCTTTGCATAAAGACTCTTGCTCGCTCTCATCCAACACGACACCTTCGTAATTGTGATACGAGATTTTTAAGAAACGCATCGCGGTTTGGGTCAGCGGCAATAAACCGCACTCAAGCGAAGAAATCGCCATTGAGGCCCAGCTATGGGTGTGAATCACGCAACCGACATCCGCGCGGGCGTGGTGAATGGCGCTGTGAATGACTGAGCCGGCTTTGTTCAATCCGTAGTTGAGCTCGCCAAAATCTGGGCTGGTTAGGATGTTGCCATGGTGATCAACTTTCAACAGGCTAGAGGCGGTAATTTCTTCATACATCATGCCGTAGGCATTGATCAAAAACGTACCTTCTTCGCCGGGGACCCGGGCTGAAATGTGGTTGGCAGCCATATCGGCCATACCATAGATTGCGACAAGCCGGTAACAGGCGGCCAGGTCGACACGTGCTTGCCATTCGGCATCAGAGACCTTGCCCTTCATTGAGGGGAGCTGTAAAACGCCTATTTTTGCCATGATGTTTTGCCTCAGAAATGTTATTTTTAGTGGGGAAACGACGCACTTGGATACAGCATATGCGATACAACTCATAAAGCTTGTGTATTGACGATACCAAAAGGCGACAAAATCCGCGAGTGATTCTCGCAAACCACGTTATGCTTGAACCTTAAAGATATTTTTGACGTGATTTTTGCCCCAAGCGGCAAGGCGTCCTGGAGAGCGACATGAAAAGTTTGGTAGCGGTTGTGGCGTTGCTTTTGGTAGGTTGCCAAGGTAGCCCCGTGTATTACCACCGCGACCCTGCTCGTCAGATCGTGGTCTTAGATAAGCGCGAGATCAGCATCATCCCCTTGGGCGAAAACCGCTGGGAGGCCTACGGTGGAAAAGAGGGTGGCTTCACGCCAGACCTCGCGGTGCAAAAAGCCCGTCAGGTCGCGGGCATCGAAAAAGTGACAGGTTGTCGCGTGGTCAACGCTCAAGTCGTACCCGGTCATGAAGCCGACGGCTTGCTGTTACATGCGACTGTTAGCTGCACCAAGTAAGTCAAAGGCTGGGCTAGCCGTTCGTTGGCCCGACTCTGCGTGCCTCTTGCCTTGGTTAACCTAAACCGCCGCTGGCTCCAACAATACGACCCATTTGCAGATCGCTGTCGGTTTGGCCTGCGGTGCTGGCCAAACCCTTCGCGACCCCCATCCGGTCAGAGTCAGTACGGTTTTGGCTGACTTTCCATTTTGCTTGTACACGGATGATGGTGAGCTCGATCGCCACAATCGCTTCTAGCATCGTCGCCAGATAATCAGCGGGCGCATCGGTAACGCGCCAATTGCTGTCGCGGCTGAGCTCCATTTTTGCGGTTAAATCTGCCACCACTTGCTGCTTAACAGTTGGTTCGTGCGAGACTGAGAGCCAACCGTACACATGTGCCACAGCGTAGTTATAAGTGGGTACCACTTTGTGGGTTTCAAGCTTAGAGGGATACCAATTTGGCGTGATGTAGGCGCTTGGGCCTTGAAACACCAATAACGACTCGGCTTCGGGGTCGGCAGTTTGCCAGACGGGATTACCTTTGGCCACATGCCCAATTAACTTGGTGCCCGGGCTTAAATCGCCCTCAAGAATAAAAGGGATGTGGTTGGCTTCAAGTGCCTCACCATCGCGGGTAATGAGCGTGCCCAACGGAAAGTGTTTGATGAGTTCGCCGACAACAGTCAGGTCATTTTGTTCAAAGTGCTTTGGGTTGTACATGTTTGGCTCGCTGACTTACAAATAAATGGTGCGATTGACCCCGAGAGGGATTCGCTTATTCAACAGCAATAACCTTGTCATTGCTCGAGACAGAGGTTCGCGCTAAAGTCAGTGTACACAGATTGAAATGAGATAAAAAATGAAGCCGAATAAATTGCCGCTTGGCCTGTTTGCAGCAACCCGTGC
The DNA here is from genome assembly GCA_029866055.1 of Burkholderiaceae bacterium. Lineage (GTDB taxonomy): Bacteria > Pseudomonadota > Gammaproteobacteria > Burkholderiales > Burkholderiaceae_B > Zwartia. The sequence continues at coordinate 26,643 of JARXAG010000074.1, read as the reverse complement.
GATTGCAGAGGGTAGCTTGTCGCCCAAAGACTATTTGCAGCAATGTCTCGCGCGTGCCGACGAACGTGAACCTACGCTGCATGCCTTTGTAGCCCGAACCCCCGCACAAGAGGTGTTGGATTCGGTCAGCGGTGGTGAGTGGGCTGGGATCCCTGTTGGCGTGAAAGACTTAATTGCGACGCGCACGCTCACCACGACCAACGGCTCGCCGATCTATGCAGACCAAGTGCTTGACTACGATGCACCGATTGTCGCGCATATCCGTCAATTGGGCGCTGCGGTATTTGGTAAAACGGTGACGACAGAATTTGCCTGGCGACAGCCTGGTCCAACGGTGAATCCGTTTCATGCTGGCCATACCCCAGGTGGGTCATCAAGTGGCTCGGCGGCAGCGGTTGGCGCGGGTATCGTGCCCTTGGCACTTGGCACACAAACCGTTGGCTCGGTGATTCGACCTGCTGCCTTTTGTGGCGTGGTGGGGTTCAAAGCCAGCTTTGGCGCGGTACCGCGCGCAGGCGTGTTTCCGTTAGCCGGGTCGCTTGACCATGTGGGCTTTATTGCCAGATCGGTCAATGACGTCGCGTACGCTTTTAATATGTTGCGCAATCGAGCCGCGGTTGAGCCCGACAGCATCGTGTTGCCCGCCGTACCAATGAAGACCGATACGGGCATCGAGCCTCAAGCTGCGCCACGCCTTGCGTGGCTGCGTACACCCTACGATGAGCGCGTCACGGCTGAGCAACAACAAGCGATGGAACATGCCGTCAAGCAGCTGCGTGCGCAAGGCGCTGTCATTGAAGAGTTCGCGCTGCCCGATGAATATTGGACCGGAATCGACGCGATGTTTTGTTTGCTTGAGTGCGAAGGCGGCGCGATCCACCAAGAGCACGTTGCGCACTTCCCCGAGCGTTCAAGTGTGCATCTCAAAGAGTTGGTTGAAAAAGGCCGAGCACGGTCTGCGCTTGATTACCTGGGCGCGCGCGCCTTACAGCAGCGCCTGCGTGCCGATGCAGCGACACAACTTAAAGGCTTTGACGCGATCCTCACAATCCCGGCTACGGGTGAAGCACCTGAAGGATTAGACTTTACGGGTGACCCAGTGTTTTGTGCGCTCTGGAGCTTTCTGGGGTTGCCCGCGCTGACCGTGCCCATCGCGCGCTCGGCCAAGGGCTTGCCGCTTGGTCTTCAACTAATTGCCCCGTACAAGCAAGATGCGCACTTACTGCGCACCGGGCGGTGGATCGAGTTGTCGCTGCCAGCGGTTTGACGCAGGGCACAGTGCGCTGACGCTCCCCGAGGCAGCGGTGCATTTGGGCTGCACTGGGGGGCGAGAGAAGCGGTTTAGCCGCCGCTCACCGCATCGCCATAGGGCGACATGATTTCAGTGCAGCCCATGTTTAGGTCGCCGTCGCGCATTACACCTGCAGGGCACGCAAAGGCGTAGGGGTAGGTGGTGCTGCGCGCTGCTTCCACGGGCATGACCTTGCCCAAGGCTTGCATGACATCAGCTGGCAAGGTTTTATCGGCAGTGATACGCGGCCCACCACTGACATCTAAGCGCGGCTGATGAAACGCCTCTTCAAGGCTTAAGCCATGGTCCATCAGGAAAGAGGTCAGTTGCATCACGGTACCTAAAATCTTGCGCCCGCCTGAAGCGCCAATTGCAAAGCGTCGCCCTTTGCGATCTTCGCCAATCACTGGCGAATAGTTGGCCAGGCAACGCTTGTTAGGTGCCAGCGAGTTGGGCTTGCCGGGTTCGGGGTCAAACCACATGATGCCGTTGTTGAGCAGCATGCCTGTTGAGGGTGACACCACCCGCGAACCAAAAATTGACAGCAAGGTTTGAGTCACCGAGCACATATTGCCGTGACGATCGACCACGCTAAAGTGCGTGGTGCATCCTGGCGCTTTGGGTGATTCGTGATCGCCCATATGTTCAAAGCGTAATTTAAACGCAGCATCAAGCGCGCGCGCAAAGCCGGCATAAGTTGCCGCGTCGGGTGCACCAGCGCCGGGTGTAAATTCTTGTGCCAGCAGTTCAAGTGCTTTACCAAAGGTCGGGCCGCCCGTGAGGCCTGGCGTGGCAAACACACGACCGCCGCGATAGTTCAGGGTGAGGGGTTCGACCATCTCGGCGCTATAGTCAGCAAGATCTGCAACGCTTAAGCTGCCGCCTTTTGCGCGAACGTCGCGCGCGAGCGCCTGTGCGATGTCGCCTTTATAAAAGGCCTGCGCGCCGCCTTCGGCGATTTGCCTCAGTGTTTGCGCAAAGGCTTTTTGATTTAAGCGTCGCTGGTTGACTGATGTCCAGTCGCCGGCGATGGGCCAATGACCATCATCTAAAAACATGGCAGCGGTATCAGGATCTTTGGCTAAGACGCGGGCATTTGCTGCGGTCACGAGGGTGGTATACCAATCCACCAACAACCCAGCTTCAGCCAGATTGGCCGCTGGGGTGACGAGCTCTTGCCAAGGCATACGGCCAAAGTGCTCGTGCGCCAAGCCCATGCCTGCGACAACACCGGGCACAGCGACAGCGGTGGCGCCCATTACGTTGCGATCATCAACAACCGAAGGCCAGGGAAACAAATCAGACGATTTGCCGGCGCCACTCAGGGGATAGTCAGCTGGGTTTAACTCGCGAGGCGAGCGGCAACCAAAATTAATCACCCGCGCTTTGGCCTCGTTGGCGCGCCACAGCACCATTGCGCCACCGGCAGCAGGGCCGCTCATCCACGGCTCGACAACGCCGATTGCAAACGACGTTGCGATCGCGGCATCGACGGCATCGCCACCGGCGTCAAGTACCGCAGCACCGACTTCAGCGGCACGGCGATGCTGCGCCGCGACCACGCCAGCTTTGGTGGCGATCACAACTTTACGAGTGGTTTGCGAGTTTGAAAAATTATCTTCCATCTAAGCCTCTGCTATTTTTATGAGCGCTAAGAGCGCTTCGATTTTGTGCAACGCCGAGATAGGCTCGACGCAGTGCATCCACTAAATTACCCATGTTTCTTCGCGTAGCGTACGACATCTGCATGCGTGGCGAACCACACGCCGGGCAGGCTGCGCATGTAGCGAACCAACTCTTCAAGAATCCAGATGCGAGAGCGATACCCGATGATGTGCGGATGCATCGTTAACTGAAACAGCCCACCCTCTTTGTAAGCCGCATCAAATTCACGCTTAAAAATATCAAACACATCAGCCGGCGGCGTGTAGGGGCGCAAGCCAGCAAACCGGTTCATCCCAAAGTACACCGCATCGTCGCGGATCCATTCAACCGGTAACTCAACGACACCGGTGTTTTGGCCATCGAGTAGCAATTCATAGCAGTCGACGTCTGCCATCAGCGAAGAGTCGTAAAGCAAACCCATGTCGCGTGTGAGCGCAAGCGTATTCGGGCTGAAATCCCACGACGGTGTGCGCATACCAACAGGGCGCACACCAGTGATTTTTTCTAGGATATCTGAGCTGCGTTGCATCAGATCTTTTTCGGCGGCGTAGGGCAACACAGAGTTACGCTCGTGAATCCAGCCATGGATACCAACCTCGTGGCCCTCGGCGACCACGCGTTGCTGTTCGTCTGGATATAACAGTGCGGTCACCGCCGGCACATAAAAACTGGCGGGCACGTCGTGTTGTTTCAAGATATTGAGAATGCGTGGCACACCCTGGCGATTGCCATACTGGCCTTGCGACAATTTGCCAATGGATTCTCCACCTTCGCGTAGTTCGTTGGTTTCGTGATCTGAGTCAAACGATAAGGCCACTGCGCAGCGTGCGCCTTCAGGCCAAAGACGCGGGCGTAGCGAACGCCCGGCGCGCACGTGGTTCACAATGCCTTGCCAGTGCGTGTCAGGCCACTGCCAAGGTTCAAGCGAGGGTGTGGTCATGAAGTTGTCTCAGTGGCGCTGTGCGTAAAAGCCATCATTTTTTTGCCTCGTTACCCACGGTGGCGGGCGTTGTGGTCACTTGGATCGCTGGGGGCGCGACCTTACGCGCGATTTCTCGGGCGGCGGTGGCTTCTTTGGCAACAAACAGTGCGAACTCAGCCGAAGGCATGCCAACACCTTCTAACCCAAGCGTATCGAATTGTGCGATGACATCAGGCTGTGCAACCGCTTTAACAATTTCGGCTTGTAGTCGACTCACAATCGCTGCTGGGGCGTTGACAGGTAACCATAGGCCAAACCAGTTGACAACGTTGAAGTCTTTTAAACCCAGTTCTTGCAAGGTGGGCGTATCGGGCATGCCTTTCCAGCGTTTTGCACCGGTCACAGCGAGCGCGCGAAGCCGACCACTTTGCACGTGCTGTTGTGCGATTTGGGTGCCTACAAAAAAGATGTCAACGCGCCCAGCGATTAAATCGTTTGTGGCTTCGGCTACACCTTTGTAAGGCACCGCTAAGATCTCGGTATCGGTCATGTTTTTCATGACCTCGGCGGGGATATGGCTCGCGGTACCTAGGCCGGCGTGGGCGTAAGTGAGCTTGCCGGGATTTTTCTTGGCGAGCGCGACGAGGTCTTTAAACGTCTTGGCGGGCGAGTCAGCGGGTACGACCAACACTTGGCCAAAATTTTGAGCCGCTAAGGTGACGTGGGTGAAGTCTTTGACCGAGTCATAGGTCACGTTTTCGTTAAAGGGGGGGATATTGGTGTGAGAGGCCGTCGTGAATAACCAGGTGTAGCCGTCAGCAGGCAGCTTGGCGACGTAGGCTGTGCCCACTAAGCCACCGGCGCCCAGACGATTTTCGACGATCACGCTTTGCCCGAGTGACACAGAAAGTTTGGGGGCAAGGATGCGCATCAGTAGGTCTGGCGGGCCTCCTGGGGGCGAAGGTACGATCACGCGGATGGGTTTGGTTGGATAGTTTGACGCTGCAGCACTATCGGCAGTTTGCGCCATCGGCGCGAAGACAGGCGCAAGACAGGCGCTAGCGACGACCAAGAGCCGCCGCATGCGACGAAACAACTGGGTCGGTGCTGCGTTGAACGTGTGAAAGGCAGACATAAAATCCTTGGGGCTAAGTTACCCGAGTTGCACGGTAGTGTGCGTCGTTGACGAACGAATAATGGCTTCAAGTACTGCGGCATTGCGAACGGCATCGCCGTCCGGCGTGACGAGCGGTTGTTTATTTTTGATGCAAGCGGCAAAGTGTTCGAGCTCGGCGCGCTCGGTGCTAGTGGCTGGAAAGCTTGTCGTGACAGGCTTTTGCTTGTTGGTCACGTTGCTGCGGTCGATCATACAAGTGGTGAGATCCCAAGTATGCAAGTGACTGACATCGCCGACTTCAACCCAGCCATTTGACCCAAAGACTTGCATGCGCCAGGTTTCTGCCGTGGCGATCACAGTGCCCAAATAGCCCGTTGAACCGCCCGTGAAATGCAGCATCATCGAGGTGGTGTCATCTGAACCAAAGTCTTGCGCGAGCCGATAGCTTTGCGCGGTGACACGGTCGATCGGGCCCGCCAGATACATCATGGCATCAATGACGTGTACGCCGCGCCCTGTCATACCGCCCGCAGGGGATTCGTCAGACGCATGGCGCCAATGGCCTTTCGGAAAGCGATAGACACTTGGCCCGCAAAAATTACCTTCGATATGTAGCACCTTACCTAAACGACCATCATCGATCATGCGGCGAATTTCTTGCAGAGCCGGTTGATAGCGCCAGTTGTAGCCCACACCCAGAATAATGTTGTGGTCAGCGGCCGCCTGCGCGGCGCGTTGGGTGCTGGCGTGATCTAAACCAAGTGGTTTTTCGCAAAAGACATGTTTGCCGGCTTTGGCGGCGGCGACGATTTGCTCGGTGTGCATCGAGTGCGGCGTGGCCAAGACGACCGCGTCAATAGAAGGATCAGCCAGCACAGCCTCAAAGCTGTCGAGCAGACGAAGCTTGTACTGGGCAGCGAACTCGCTCGCCTTGGCAGGCGTGCGTGTAGCGCCGGCGACAAACTGGATGTCTTGGCTTAAACCTTGAACGCTGGTGACCAAGTTTTGGCCCCAAACGCCCATGCCGATAATTGCCGCGTGAATCATATTTTGTTGTATACCAAGCAGAGTAAACGGGTGGACGCGTGAGTCGCGCGCAAAATCCCATAAGATGATTGATTATGAGATAAAGCATGACAGATGACAACAGAGGTCAAATGTGTTTTGATCTTCGCTCAGCAGGCTTTGCCTGAAAAGCCAAAGACGATGTTCTAAAGTAAACCGCGTCTGAAAAGCTAAGTCGGGCACTCTAAATTAACAGAAAGGATCAGATATGACACGTTTCAGTGCTCTCACCGCACTTCGCACCGGATTGGCTGCCCTTTTACTCTTTTCGGCGACCTTTGCACAGGCTCAGACTTGGCCCACGAGGTCATTGCGTTTGGTGATCCCCTTTGCGCCCGGTGGTGGCACAGATATTCTGGCCCGCGTGATTGCCCCAAAGCTCTCTGAAGTACTGGGGCAGCAGGTGGTGGTTGAAAACAAACCGGGCGCTTCGAGCATCATCGGGTCTCAAATCGTGGTGCAAGCCGCGCCCGACGGGTACACCTTGATGATGGTCGATTCATCGATTTATGTGAACCCTGGGTTGCGTACCGAGCTGCCTTACAACACGATGAAAGACTTGACTCCTATCGTGCATATGGCCGTGGCACCGGTGATTTTGGTGGTGCACCCTTCGGTGCCGGCACAGACGCTTGCCGAGTTGATTGCCCTAGGCAAAGCCAAGCCAGAAAGCTTGTTGTATGGCTCGGGCGGAAACGGATCTTCACCACATATGGCGGGTGAGCTGTTCAATATCGCTTCGGGTATAGCGATCACCCATGTGCCCTACAAGGGTACGGGTGAGGCGTTGTCGTCGGTGCTAGCGGGTCAAGTGCCGCTGACGTATTCGGGGATTAGTTCGGTACGGCAAGCCGTTGAGGCAGGGCGCTTGCGCGCACTCGCACTCACAGGCACCCAGCGTAATGCCGCGTTGCCCAACGTACCGACGTTTGCTGAAAGTGGCCTGCCCAGCGTGGATTGCAGTAGCCACTGGGGTCTGTTGGGGCCCGCTGGGATGCCGCCAGAGGTGGTTGCAAAATTGAATGCCGCTGTCAATCAAGTGTTGGCCGACCCGGCGATCAAAGAGCGCGTCACAGCGCTTGGCTATGACGTGGCGGGTGGCCCGCCGGCGGCGTATACCAAGTTGCTCACCACTGAAATCGAGAAATGGCGCCAAGTGATTAAAACCGCGGGGATCAAGGCAAACTAAGGCGACTCACAGCACAACCCGCGCAGACGTCATCAGTCTGCGCCAGTTGTTCAGTGCAGCGCGACGATACACCAACAATCTCCAGACGCATTGATACCTAAGTCATCAAATAGCTGGTTACGCGAATACGCAAAACATTCAATTATTAGGATTCTTTATGCAGCACTACCTAAATCGGGACGGTCTGAAACTCGCCTACTACGTGGATGACTTCACCAAGCCGTGGGTCAAGCCACAAACGGTGTTTCTATTGCACGCTGCAATGGGCAATTCGCAGCGCTGGTTTAGCTGGGTGCCAGAGCTTGCGAAGCATTACCGCGTGATCCGTATGGATTTGCGTGGACATGGGCAGTCGACGATCCCACACTCGGAGCAAGCCTTTTCGTTACAGCACTTGGTCGATGATGCCGCAGCGTTATTGGATCACCTTGGTTGCGAACAGGCGCACGTCGTGGGCAACTCGGCTGGTGGTTATGTGGCGCAACAACTCGCGCTGCAGTACCCCACTCGAGTCAAAACACTTGCGTTATACGGCGCGACGCCTGGTTTGAAAAATAGCCATGCTCCCACCTGGATCCCAAAGATTCAGCAGATTGGTTTAAAAAAGTTTTTATCTGACACCATTCACGAACGCTTTGATGAAACTGCGGATCCCGCATTAGTTGCCTGGTTTATCGAGCAAGCGGGTTCAAATGACCCAGCCTTTATCGCGCGCTTCGTGTTGCATATGTGTACACATGATTTTATGGAAGAGCTCGTGGGCATCAAGTGTCCCACTTTGATTGTGGCCGCTGGCAAAGAGTCAATCGGACATGCCGACGCCTATGAGCAAATGCATCAGCGCATCAAGGGCTCTGAGGTCGCCTATGTGGATACCGCTGGGCACAATATCTGCGACGGCTACGCTGAGCACTGTGCTCAGCTACTCATGTCATTTTTGAGTCGCCACAAGTAGGGCCTAATGGTCCTAGTCCTCTGAACCCATGTGGTTGTTAGTACGCTTCCTCCTCCCTCTGAACGGGGAGGATTTCTGCGCCTCACATCAATGCACTTTAGCGGCCCAGTTTAGAACTGCCCCGGTAAAACCTGCCAAGCGCGTCACCGGGAAAAAATGCCCACCGTCTTCAAGCAGATGCAACGTTGAGCCGTGCATTAGCGCCGCCAGTTCTTCTTGCAAAAAAGCGGGTACGATTAAATCGTCGCGTGCGCCAATATTCAAGACAGGGACTTTGATGCGCGCTACGTCGGCGCTTCTGTCGAACGCCATGATGGCGTCGATCCGTTCTGCCACTATGTCTTGCGCGGTGGTGCTCAGAGGCGCCGCGGCACGCGAGGCATCCAAGGCGCCCCAGTTGGCATTGAGCCAGCTTGGTTCATGTGAATAAAACGTGGCCGACACGGCGTACGCCATCGGGTCGCTACGTAAAAGGCCTTTACGCAACTTAAACAGCTCTTGCATGTAGCGATTAGGCTTGGTCCAGGTGCCAGTTAAGACACAGGCCTTGGCATGTTGTGGCGAACGCAACGCGATGGCCTGCGTGATGCACCCGCCGGTTGAGTGCCCCAAAATGATGGCTGACTGAATCCCAAGATGATCAAGCACTGCAATGCAATCATCGGCCAGTTGGTCGATGGTGACGGGTGCTGTACCGCGCGTGCTGGCACCGATACCGCGTTGGTCTAGTCTAATTACCTGGTGCTTAGCGGTCAGCGCAGGCAGACAGGGGTTCCAGAACGCTGCGGCCCCGCCCAGCCCGCTGATTAGCAGTAACGGGGTGCCGGCACCTTGCGTAAAGACTTTTAAACAAGCGCCGTCAGGAAGGGTGATATCGTGGGTCTGAAGATTTTGCGACATAGGGCCTCGCTTCGTTTGTGCGAATTTGCTCAAGACCCTAGTGTGCCTAGTTTTTCTTAAAAAAGAAATTCAAAATTTTTGCAGTGATGCTTTTTGACTCTTCAGCGACGCGAGCAGATTGGCCGTCAGAGTTGGCAAACACTTCATTCTGGGCCACGCGCTGCGCCAAAATATCTGAAAACTGTTTGACCAACTTGGGATTAGAGTCGAGCAGGGGCGCAATATCCTCTTTGGTAATCTGTACGAGCACGGTGTCAGCTTTCGCAAAGACGTCAGCGGCACGCGGTGCGCCCGTGAGCATCGACATTTCACCCACAAAGTCACCGGGCCACAGAGTGGCAACAACCTTCATCTCACCAGTTTGATCGGCTAATTTCACCTCTAAGCAGCCTTCAGAGATGATGTACATCCAGTCTTCTTGCGCGCCTTTCTCTATCAAATGGTGGTCGGCATGATAATGCAGTACGCTGACCGATTGACCTATCGTGACGACCTGCTCATTATCGAGCAGTTTTAAAATTCCTAGTCCATAGCAATCGAGCAGACGAGTTTGTGCTTGGCTGTGGTTGGTGTGTCCAGGGTTGTTGAACAGCCGATTCAGATTGATACCGGCAGATTTTAAAAAGCGGGATAGGACTAATAAAATAATGCCCTCTGTTTCGAACGGAGCCGTGTCGATGTCGGCTCTGTACCAAATTAAATAGGTGACGCGACCCTCGTCGATTTTCGAGACATGGCATGAAAACTCATTTAGAAATTCATGGTTATGGTGAACGACGTGCTTAAGCGCTAAATCCATGATGCGCAGCACGCGTTCAGGGTTATTGGCGGAGCTCAGCCTAAATTCGAGTTTGCGCGGCGCAGCCACCCCCGGTTTTTGCTTGGACAAGTTAATAAAGTGCATTTCACTAAAATGATGGTTGTATACCCGGATCAACTGTCGAGTATCGTTTCGCAAAACCACCATGCGGTAATCCAATTCAACCACCTGTAGGTATTCTGTAGCGCCGCCTTCCTTAACCTCAAGCCAGTCATCCACCGAGACGATGCGGTCAGCTTGAAGGGTGATGCCGCAAATGACTTGATGCCCCACATCTTTCAAAATGTAGAGGATGCCAACGCTTAAGGCGCCGATCGAGGCGAACAAATAGTTCAGGTGATGGTCGTAGAGCCCGATATAAGCGGCGATTCCGGTCACGATGAAAATTGTCACGGTGAGCACTTGTACCAAAATGGCTGGCACGTGGCTGCTTTCTGAGTGGACGTTAAAACCTATGATCGCTTTGCGCAAAATCTGGTCAAGGCTTAGACCCACCAAGGCAAATTGGGCAATTGCCAGTACAGACTTCAACTGAAACAGAGTCTCTTTGTTTAAGTCAACGGCGTTCCAGCTAAGAAAATTGTCCGTGAGTAGTTTTAGCCAAAGTAACAGACCAAGGTTGAGTGCCAGCAACGCTAAAAAAAACGGTCGTGAAAGCGCAAAGATGGTTTGGTTATTCGTTTTCATAAAGTTTGGTGTGAATGACTTGGGCTCAAAATCGGCAGAGGAGGTCGATGGGTGGAAGAGATCGGTGGCTACGAGTGTTTTGACACTTGGGCAGTCGCCGCACAAAAAGGTAGCCAAACGTTGACAGAGTTTTTAGTCACAATCAACCCGAATTAGTCCTTTGGGGTGCGTGAGCGGGTGTTTCTCAGCATCCGTGCGTTTTAGTGTTCATCCTTGCGCGAAATGGCCATCGGTTACGCTTATGCTTGTTGCGCTTGGTGCGCAGACACGCGGTGTTAAGTTCGAACAGGAGAAGACAACAATGATCAAACATCAAATGTGCGAGCAACGATTTTTTGAGGACTTTGCGGTAGGAGAGCGCTTTAATCTGCCCTCGCGCACGATGACCGATGCGTTATTTGCGGCGTTCTCGTTGGCGAGTGGCGATAACCACCCAGTGCATTACGACCTTGAATACTGTCGGGCGCACGGGATGCCGCATATGTTGGCGCACGGGTTTCAGGTGGTGATTCAAACGGCTGCGGGTGCAGGCTTGTTTCCGCACATGGTCGAAGAGTCGTTGAAGGCTTTTATCGAACAAAGCAGCAAATTTTTACAGCCTGTTTTTGTCGGTGATACCTTGTACTCAAGTCTGACCGTAGCTGAGTTGGTGCCAAACCGTACGACGGGTGTCTTGACCATGCACTCTGAAATCCGCAATCAGAGCGATGTGATTGTCATGCAAGGCATGCAAAAGTATTTATTGCGTAAGCGCAGCCATGAGTGATGATAATCAGATCGTGATCCCGCCTTCGTTCATTGCGTTGTTTGTTGAACCGGGGCGCACCAAACCCAGTGCAACAAAAGAGGTGATCTACGAGCGCTATGACTTTTGTGAAGACATGGCCAGTATGTTGACTGAGCAGGCCAACGCCAAGCTCTGGGAGCTTGGCATCACCGAGGCAGACGTGCTTGAACGCATCTACCAAGGGCTCACGATTGCGGATGTTGGAGTAAGCGTGCGCGAGGCAGGGTGGGTCGTAACGCGCTTGGCCGAGTTGCTCGGTTGGCAGACGGATTGGGCAGCTGGTTCAGCCTGAGCAAGTTCCGGTGACTGCTGGCGATTCGCTGCGACGTGCGACGGCTTTAGCCGATGCTTATCGTATTCTTAAGCCGCCCCCGGGGCTGCGGGGTGTCGCGTAGGGGCTTGGTGCGAGGTACGGGCTCTGCCCGCCAGTTGAAGCCTCAGGGCTAACCGGTGGCGGTGCTGCGCCGCGTGTTGGGCTTAAGCCTGCAGCAGGGTTTGCTTTTTCGGGAGACAACCCTTGATGAAGCGTTGGTTCAGCGGGTTCTGTGGCGGCAGTTGCTGAAGCAGGGCTGCGTGAGGCGGGTTCGGCGGTTGGCTCAGGCTTGGCAGCGGCTGGTTCAGGTGGCGTCGTTGCCTCTGAGGGCGGGGCAGGCATTAAATCCAAAATTGAGCTTGATGTTGAGTAGGGCACGCCGGGCGCCGAGCCGCCAGGGTTGAACCTGAGCCCGCTTTGCGCTTGAGTGTCGCTCGGCGATAACGCCGCTGCTACGACGAGCATGAGTGCCGCTGAAAGGGTGATGCGAAACATCTTTGCCACGACCGACTCCACTTAAACCGAACGCAAATTCTACTCTTGTGCAGAGTACTGTCACTCTGATTGTTTTGGTGCTCCAAAGCGTTCTGGATGCTTTATCATCTTTCCAATTACTTAAAAACAACGGAGAGCGACAACATGGCATTGATCAATTACATCACGCAAATCCAATTCGACTTTGGCGTGGTGGCGTTGTTGCAGTCAGAGTGCGACCGGGTCGGTATCAAGCGCCCCATGATTGTGACTGACGCTGGCGTGCGCGCGGTGGGCATCATCGATAAGGTGTTGGCACAGTTAAAAAACGCTGATGCAGTCGGTATCTATGACCAGACGCCCCCCAATCCTACAGAGGCAGCCACGCGCGATGCGTTGAAGATCTACCGCGAGGGTAAATTTGACGGTTTGATCGCCGTGGGTGGTGGTTCGGCGATGGATCTTGCCAAAGCCGTCGCGGTGATGGCAACGCACACGGGCGACTTGAAGCATTTTGCAGCGGTTGAGGGTGGGGTTGCGCGTATTACAGCCGCGACGGCACCGGTGATTGCGATTCCAACAACGTCGGGCACAGGCAGCGAAGTTGGCCGTGGCGCGATGCTCATCTTGGATGATGGACGTAAAGTGGGTATTTTGTCACCGTATGTGGTGCCAAGATCGGCGATCTGCGACCCAGAGTTGACGCTTGATTTGCCCCCGCTGCTCACTGCTGCGACTGGTATGGATGCAATTACGCATTGTTGCGAGACGTTCATGTCTTCGGCTTTGAATTTTCCGGCTGAAGGGATTGCCTTAGACGGCTTATGGCGCGGCTGGGCACACATCGAGCGTGCCACTAAGCAACCGCACGACCGCGAGGCGCGGTTTCATATGATGAGTGCGTCAACCCAGGGCGCAATGTCATTTCAAAAAGGTCTTGGCGCCGTGCATAGCCTGAGCCATTCGTTAGGTGGCATCAATCCTCGTTTGCACCACGGCACCCTGAACGCAATGTTTTTGCCCGCCGTGATTATGTTCAACCAAAGCGAGGCGTCGATGCAAAAGGGCAAAAAGCTCGACCGCTTAGCGCAGGCCATGGGCTTGAGCCAAGGCGCCGAGGTGGCCCCCGCAATTAAAGCCATGAACCAGCGTCTTGGTTTGCCTTCGGGGTTAGCTGCCATGGGCGTGACAGAGGACATGTTTGGCAAAATCAGCGAAGGCGCAATGGCAGACCACTGCCATAAGACAAATCCACGTATTGCTACGGCAGAGGATTACGCTTCAATACTGCGCCAGTCGATGTAAGCCTTCGCGCACCCTGCAGCCATTGTTGCGGCTGGGTGCGCGAAGCCTGATTTATGCCGAAGGCGTTTCTTTGGCGTAGCGCTCTAATCCCTCAAGGATTTCTTGGTGCGCGTCGTCGACACCGTACCAGCCGTCGACCTTGACCCATTTGCCTTGCTCAAGGTCTTTGTAGTGCTCAAAAAAGTGCTGAATGGCATTCAGGCGCATCGGGTTGATATCCGAAGCTTGCTTCCAGTGGCTGTAGATCGGCAAGATTTTATCTTCGGGGACAGCCAATAATTTGGCGTCGTCACCGGCTTCGTCTTTCATTTTAAGTACGCCCAACGCACGACAGCGCACCACCACACCTGGGATGACGGGAAAGGGAGTAATCACTAACACGTCAACTGGGTCGCCATCGCCCGCAATGGTTTTGGGAATATAGCCGTAGTTACACGGGTAGTGCATGGCGGTACCCATGAAGCGGTCAACAAAGATCGCCCCCGACTCTTTATCGACTTCGTATTTGATTGGATCGGCGTTCATCGAAATCTCGATGATGACATTAAAGGATTCGGGAAGTTTTTTTCCGGGGCTGACTTTGTCAAGACTCATGAGGATGTTTGCTGCAGGTTGATTGGTGAATACCCTAATGTTAACAAAGAAATAAAGCGCCCCTCTGTTCTAAGTTTTGCGACATACTAGCGGGGCTAGTTCTTCCAGTGTCATAAACGGCTTAATGCCGCGTATAAAAACGATTTAAGACAACACACTTTAGGAGTTTTCGAGCATGAGCAACATTCAGTTGGGCCTCTATTTCGCCCTTGGCTGCGGAGTTCTCGCAGTCGTATACGGCTTTGTAGTGAGGTCCTGGATTCTTAATCAAAGTACCGGTAACGCCAAGATGATGGAAATCGCTGACGCGATTCAGCAGGGCGCAAGCGCCTATCTGTCGCGTCAATATAAAACCATCAGTATCGTGGGCGTGGTGCTGACGATTTTGATCGCACTGTTTCTCGATTACACGACCGCAGTGGGTTTTGTGGTAGGTGCCGTGTTGTCAGGCGCCTGCGGCTTCATCGGCATGAATGTCTCGGTGCGTGCCAACGTCCGTACAGCGCAAGCGGCAACGGTGGGCATGAATGAGGCGCTCAATGTTGCCTTCAAAGGCGGCGCGATTACCGGTATGTTGGTGGTGGGCTTGGGCATGCTTGGTGTTGGCGTGTTTTATATGTATTTGATGTCAGTGGGCAAGGCCGGTGACCTGTCGGCAACCCTGCATCCCTTGATCGGTTTGGCCTTTGGCGCGTCCTTGATCTCAATCTTTGCACGCCTTGGCGGCGGCATTTTTACCAAAGGCGCTGACGTTGGCGCCGACTTGGTGGGTAAGGTCGAAGCGGGTATCCCAGAAGATGATCCACGAAACCCTGCAGTGATCGCTGATAACGTTGGCGATAACGTGGGCGATTGCGCGGGTATGGCGGCTGACTTGTTTGAAACCTACGCGGTGACGTTAATTGCGACGATGGTGCTGGGCGCGATGATGGTTAAAGTTGCCACGGCCGAAGCGGTGATTTATCCGTTGGTGCTTGGTGGGATTTCGATCATTGCCTCGATCATTGGCTGCTCTTTTGTGAAAGCCACCCCGGGCATGAAAAACGTGATGCCAGCCTTGTACAAAGGCTTGATCATTGCAGGTCTGATCTCTTTAGTTGCCTTTTACTTCGCAACAAACTGGATAATGCCAGACAATGCCTTGGCCGACTTTGGCTTTCAAACCGGCGCCAAAATGCGCTTGTTCGGCGCCACGGTTGTGGGCTTAGTGCTGACAGCAGCGTTGGTCTGGGTAACCGAGTATTACACCGGCACAGACTACGCACCCGTTAAACACATTGCCCAAGCGTCAAGCCAAGGCCATGGCACGAATATCATCGCAGGCTTGGGTGTGTCGATGAAATCGACCGCTTACCCAGTTTTGTTTGTCTGCGCGGCAATTTACGCAGCGTTTTGGTTAGGCGGCATTTACGGTATTGCGATTGCTGCAACATCGATGTTGTCGATGGCAGGTATTATCGTGGCGCTTGATGCCTACGGCCCCATCACAGATAACGCAGGCGGTATCGCTGAAATGGCTGGTATGCCACAGTCAGTCCGTGACATTACCGACCCACTTGACGCCGTGGGTAACACCACGAAAGCCGTGACCAAAGGCTATGCAATTGGCTCGGCTGGTTTGGCTGCCTTGGTGCTGTTCGCTGACTACACACATCAACTTGAGTCAAAAGGGTTGAAGATCAGTTTCGACCTGTCTGACCACATGGTCATTATTGGCTTGTTTATCGGTGGCTTGATCCCTTACCTGTTTGGTGCGATGGCGATGGAAGCCGTGGGTCGTTGCGCTGGCGCAGTGGTCGAAGAAGTGCGTCGCCAGTTCCGTGACATCAAAGGCATCATGGATGGCACGGGCAAGCCCGAGTACGACAAAGCCGTTGATATGCTGACGACTGCAGCAATTAAAGAGATGATTATTCCATCGCTCTTACCCGTGGTGGTGCCCGTGGCCGTGGGCCTGATCTTAGGTCCGAAAGCGCTTGGCGGTTTATTGATGGGTACGATCGTGACGGGCCTGTTTGTCGCGATCTCGATGTGTACAGGCGGCGGGGCATGGGATAACGCCAAGAAGTACATCGAAGAAGGTCACTATGGCGGTAAAGGTTCAGAGGCGCATAAAGCCGCTGTGACTGGAGATACCGTTGGCGATCCGTACAAAGATACGGCGGGCCCAGCAGTGAACCCACTGATCAA
Organism: Burkholderiaceae bacterium; assembly: GCA_029866055.1. GTDB lineage: Bacteria > Pseudomonadota > Gammaproteobacteria > Burkholderiales > Burkholderiaceae_B > Zwartia. Next base: position 10,369 of record JARXAG010000074.1, on the reverse strand, counting down.
GATCATCAATATTGTGGCGCTGCTAATTGTGCCGCTGATGGTTCGCATGGCTTAGTTGGCTTGACCCATCTCACTAAGTAGGGTTACTTTGTAGGCAGAGGCAAACTCTCACGACGTTAGTCGGCGAGTTTGCCTTTTTAGTCTGTGCGCAAACCCTCTTAATTACTGTTAACCCTACTCCGGTTGTCGGTTCGACGATTGAAAGCTGCTGATCGCTATGCTAATTTGCAACCTCGGCGCATGGTCATTGTGCGTTCGCTGTGCATCACGCTGCTCAAAAGAGCTGCCTTGTGCCTCTAAAACTCTCACCCGCTGTGGTGTGTAACCTCTTTGAGTTGTCGAAAAATGAAGATCGAATTTGAAGCGTACTGCGATAATTATCTGGTCGAATGGGAAAAGCGTGCAACGGTACGCACAAAGCCCCGCACCCGGCTGACTGAGTCTATCAAGACCGAGAACATGTTCGTGTTTCCATTGAAACCTTTTGCTGGCCACGAGCGCTTTGAAGCGGTCGACAAACAACAAATTCAAGAGTTTTCGGTCCGTGCCGCCTGCAATATGTTTCTTGGTGTTTCGTCGTTTGAGGTCGATTTTGTCACGGCGCAGTGTAGCAAACTTGCCGGTGCTGGCATCGGGATCGAGCTCCCAGATTCGGCAAAACGCGTCGCGGTTGCGATTGGTACCGACGAGATGTACCACGCGTTTGTGGCAAATGAGTGCCTCGCCGATATCAAACGCTTTACCGGAATTGTGCCAGTCGTTCAAGACGCGGGCGGGCCTGCTGACTTTAATGCACGCAAACCGCCGCTTGAGCATTTCAAGCAGGCACTTGGTCCTGGCAATGAGGCTCTTGCTGAAGTGACGCTGTTGTGCTTTTTAGAAAACAACTTCACTGAAGAGCTTTACGGTATTGCGAAGGGGCAAACAGCAGAAAGCCAGATGCATACGATTATTCGAGAGCATGTCATGGACGAGGGCCGCCACATGGTCTTTTTTCAGCGACTGTTAGGGCATATTTGGGCCTCGCTCACTGAAGAGTTGCGTTGTACCCTGGGTAAATCAATGGTCGATTTCTGTGATATTTATTTGACACTTGATGAGCAGACCGTAATGGGTGGCTATACCAGTACTTTGCGGCAACTCGGGTTAAGTGACGAGGACTGCATCACGATCGCGCGCGACACCATTTTGAAAGATGGCCTGTTGTCAAAAAGTGATATGCCAAGTATTGTTAACCCAAAGCATCTGATGAAAGTGGCCGGAGTCCTTGAGCATCAACCCACTCGTGATTTAATGCTCGCCAGTGGCTGGATCACAGACGAGGCTGCCGTCGCCGCTTAATTTTTTACGCGTTGCCTTTGGCCACTTCAGGGGTATGCGACCCTCTGAGGTGTGATTTTGAAAGTTTATGTCGCAGGCTATCAGCACGAAACCAATACCTTTGCACCCACCAAGGCCGATTGGGCGGCGTTTAATCGAGGCGAATCATTCGTGGCCTTCATTGAAGGCCAACCGATGCTCGATAGTCTGCGCGGCGTTAACATCCCAATCGGTGGGTTTATCGAGGCGGCCCGACTCGAAGGCTGGCAGCTGGTACCGGGATCGTGGAGTGGTGCGATACCATCCGCGCATGTGACGCGCGATGCCTTTGAGCGCATTAGCGACTCAATCCTTGCAGGAATCCGTCTGGGTGGTTTTGACGCAGTTTATCTCGACTTGCACGGTGCTGCTGTGGCTGAGCATATCGACGACACTGAGGGTGAATTGATCGCGCGCATACGCGCGATTGTTGGGCCGAACTTACCCATCGTTGCGAGTTTGGACTTGCATGCAAATGTGACGCATCGCATGCTCGCTCAGGCCGATGCCTTAGCCGCCTACCGAACCTACCCGCATGTGGATATGGCCGTGACAGGGCAGCTTGCGGCAACACTCTTGAAGCGAAGGGTCAAACGAGGCAGTAGAGAGCCTATCGCTTACCGGCGTCTGCCCTACCTCATCGCCCTAAACGCACAAAGTACTTGGCTTGAACCCGCGAAGTCGCACTATGAAGAGATTTTTGATCTCGATAGTGAGTTTGATACCTGTTTGAGCTTTTGCATGGGATTTCCGGCCTCAGATATCGCGGAGTGCGCCCCGATGGTCTGGGGGTACGGTGAGCGTGCCGAGGCGGCGGTTCAGCGACTGTACGAGAAGGTGAGTGAGCCGACTCAATGGAAGATTGAAGTGTTGTCAGCCCGCGATGCGGTCGAGCGGGCTTGTTTGCTGGGCGACACGAATGAAAAACCAGTGATGCTTGCAGATACACAAGATAACCCGGGTGCTGGTGGCGACAGCAATACAACGGGTTTGTTGCGAGCCCTTCTTGAAAAAGGAGCAGGCAGGCGGCTACCGGGTAAAGTCGCACTTGGTTTGCTGTTTGATTCGGCCGCTGCAACGATGGCGCATGAGGCAGGGCTGGGTGCTTCGATCACAACAACGTTGGGCACCGCTGTACCGACCTTCACTGGGCAACTGAGCGATGCCCCTGTGCAAGGCACTTTTAAAGTTAAAGCGTTGTCGGATGGCAAAGTTACGCTCAAGGGGCCGATGATGACGGGTTCGCGCATTAATCTGGGCGCCTGCGCATTGCTTGAAATTGAAGGCGTGTTAGTTGCCGTTACCAGTGGTAAAAAACAATTACTTGACCGCGAATTATTTCGGATGTTGGGTGTCCATCCCGAAACGATGAAAGTATTGGTCGTCAAAAGCTCTAATCACTTTCGGGCCGATTTTATGCCGATTGCCTCGCATATTTTAGTGGCTAAAGCGGCGGGCCCAATGGCTGCCGACCCAGCCGACTTGCCTTGGACGAAGCTTGCTAAAACGACGCGGACAACACCCTAGGGGCCTATTTAGTTGTTGAGCGAGTGACGCCGTTTTTCTCTCGACGTCAGGGGAGAGTCACGGGCTTGCAGTGATCCACAGACTGAGTTCGCAACTCTCGAGCAGCGGCAGAAGCGTTTTGGGGTACCGGGGGCACTCTAACAGCAGCATAATTCAGTAACCCTAGCGGCGGGAACAGTTGCAAAGCTGTTGCGGCACACATGTTGACTAACACCGAAAAGCTTTGCAAAGTCTCTATCGGAATATCCTCAACCTTTGCTTGATTGGTTAGGATTTGGCTCGCCTTCCAAGCCATTAAACGAGCCATGTTTTCGACAGGCGAAAAAAGACCGAGCAGGGCGTTCGCATCGCGAATCGCGCTCTCGTTCGCTGAGAATGCGGGTAGACGAGCTTTTAAGCTCGCGTCGGTCGTCAGCCTGCGATGCGTAAAGCTTACAAAGGTATCTGGCCCTAAATAGAGCCATTGGGCGCCCTGCTCTTTTACGAGCGCAACTTTTTCAAAGATCGTTTTTGGGTCGGGCCGACCGTCTGGGGTTAAACCAACGGGTTCCGCAACAAGCGTCATGCCTATCTTTTTTGTCTCAACTTTCAGACTTTCTACCATGTTGCGCGCGTTCACTTCTGTGGGGTTGTAGACGACCCCTAAAGTTTTGATGGCATGATATTCGTTTAGCGCAAGCAATTGAACGGATAACGGCGCTAGGTGTGAGGTACCCGTAACATTACGAGCGGGCCTCTCAAGATTTTTAACTAATTTTGCAGTAAGCGGATCAGCGACGATCCCAAAGACAATCGGTATATCTGCAATAACCGGCCACTCGTAAGTACCGGCTAGTGCAACGGTGGTCGGAGTTCCCCAGCTGTAGATCAGGTCAGGCTTTTCTTTAAGAACTTTTTCCCATAGCTCGGACATCGAAGCGCGATTTGCTGGGTCTGGTACGATCAAAGTAAAGCGCACCGCACCGATGCGCCGAACCAATTCTTCTTCAAAAATTTGTTCCATCTTTGTATCGCCTCGCGGCGTGACAATGACCACATGTGGTGCGGCATGGGCTAGCCCACAAATCATTGTGATAAACCAAAGCCAACATATCTTCATGTGTTGCTCGCTTCACGCTTTGAAAATCGAACCTTGTATTGCTCAGGATTCAAGGCACCTTCTAAAAACTCGATTGAAACGCCCTCGTAGCCGCGGCCTAATAAATCGAATTGCGCCTCAAAATCCTGCCAATCAGCCGATAACGTATCTGACCAGCACACTTGCGAATGCCTCTGTGTATCGAGCATCAGCCCCTGAAACCAGCGGTCCGGTGCAATTTGCCCGACCCAGCGAATGGTCATCCCTGCGCCAAGCATATTGCCCAGAGAGTAAGAGTTGCCGCAAGCGGTCATGCCTACATACAATGAGCGTTCGTGTTTGGTGGCCAACTCGATTCGCCAACGTAGCAAAGAAGCCTGCAACCCCAAACCGCGGAAGTGCTTGTCAACCATACAGGACGACAACTCAGCAGACCGTTGCAGATCTTTTTCGTTAAATACTAACAACTGGGACACGTCAGTGACACCCTTACCTACGGAAAGCAAAACACTGGCATAGGCAATGAGTCGATTATCATCAAACACTCCAAGCGTGACGCCGGGTAGCCGTAAGTGTTTTTCGCACCACTTGAGTTCGTCCGTCAGTACATCGTCAACGGGTGGGATACGCACACGAAAGTGTGGCGCAATATCTGCAAAAATATCTCGGCGAAAGGCAAGTACCTGCTCAAGATCAGACCAATCAAGCAGGCGATGAGAAAAGTGCAGGCATGAACCAGACAAGGCGAGGGGTGGAATATCTAGCAGCATCATGTCAAAGCCTCAGTCGACTGTCCCCGACCTTTGAAGACCACAAAGGTCAACAGTGAAGCCAGAGTACAAACCCCCAGAGTGACTGCCATCCAAAGCATCGCCTCTCTCAGCCCATATTGTTGAATTAAAACAGCGGCAAAGACGGGCCCAAGGGCGGCACCAATACGATCAAAGAAGCGGTAGATTCCCAGCGAAAGGTCAAGGTTGGCCTCCGCCGGCGCTGACTCGGCCATCATTTTTATTGCGAGATTTCCTTGTGAGCCCGCCATCAATGACTGCCCTACCCCAAGTAACACGCAGGCTGCCACCATGCCCCAGATACCGTCTAAAGCGTGCCCAGTGAGGCAGGCCGACACAATGACTGTTGCCCCGACAATGACAAACGCTTTAGAGGCTTTCCAGTGACTTGCCAGCCTCTCAGCATTTGCGGCTAAAAGAAAGAGTCCAAAGAAATATAGAAGAATCAGACGGCCCACGACGGCAGCAGATTCGCCCATTTGCATAATAGTCAATGGGACAATTAGTAACAGAAAAGCTGTTGTTATCATCCTTGCGGGGATTGTAGACAAAGCAATCAAGCTAACGAGATTGCCTTTAAGCATGTTTTTAAACGTTGCTACCAGGGAAAGGCGCCTACTATCCTTTTTGACGGCACGATTGGCTGGCGAGGACATAAACCCTATCGCTAAAAATGGGCATGCTGCCGCGACGATAAAGGCGATCGTGTATCCAAAGTTACTTTGTAGCAAGCCCCCAATCACAGACCCGCAAATACCGGCGGCAACCAGAGCGGTCAGGTAGGCTGTCATACCACCGCTGCCACTGCGTATCATTAATGCAAGACTACAAATCAGCAATGAACCAAAGCAAAACCCTGTCAAACCCTGCAACGCAACCAAGAGGTACCAGTTATCCGTCGCAGCACTCCCGAGAGTGCCAAGACCAACCATAACAGCGGCGGTCGTCAGCCATCGTCGAGCCCCCATTCTGTTCAAAATTGCGACGCCAAGAGGCTGAGAAATTCCCCAAAAAATCAAAAAAACAGTGAGTGGAATACTCGACAGCAGTTGAGAAGACAGATTGTCTGGGCCGACTAAATCTCCGGCGTAAATAGCAAAAAAAGGCCGACACATCTCTGCTGACATGGCGACTAAAAAAACGGCGATCCGGAAATGGGCGATGTCAACGGGACTAGGTAACTCTTTTGGCTCTGCGATTAGTCCAAAACGTTGACCTAAACTGAGCATATCGACTCGCATCGCGCCGGTTGTCCCTGCAAGTCGGGCTGGAGACTGCTGGATCATCTCCATCAGTTTATGGAAGCGTTGCGCAAGCCGATCAAGACGAACATCCAGGGTGCGACTGAGTTCGCCCATCGAGTCCTGAGTGGACATTCGGGCACGAAATTGAAAACTCCGCTGACTCAGTCGCCTTACAAAAGCCCTAAATCGACCAACATCCCGCACGTTCTTTAATTGCGAGGCAAACCACAAGAATTCTAAAACTAAGACGACGGCCGTGAGCGCAGCGAAAACCACGTCAGTCGCGAGAGCGTTCACATGCTGGTCAATATAGTTCTCAGGGTAACCAATGAACAAGCTGGCCGTGGGATCACCCTCTGGTGTTTCAGCAACTGGCATACGCACAGCCGCGAACGACTCTCCAATTTTAGAACTCACCTGGGCCCCTGACTCATCCTGTTTCAGGTTACGGACGGTACGTTCTTGCAACTGGACGACTTGTTTCATCAGTGACAGTTGAAGCGCAGTGGCGTTGTTGCGCGCTGCGAAAGTCAGGATTTGAGCGTCGCTGTTGACTAAAGCAAAAAACGAGATCTCCCGATTGTTATCCAGCGCTGCCTCGAATACTTGTTGCACCCCAACCAGCTTATCTAGTGGAACTCCAGCAGCCAGGGCGCGTCCTATCTTGAGGCGAATGTCCGTTCCGATGGTTGTTGAATTCTCGCCGAGCGTTGAGACGAGCATTCGTGAACCAGAATCCCGAGCAAGCGAGGCCAGAAGAACTAGCGCTGCGACAGTTAACACGACACTCAGGCTGCATCCGACCCAAAACCGCCATTGCCGAAACATCATGGCTGAGCCCCCCTCATTTTGTGTTCTATTGCATCGAGTGCTCTTTCTGCTGTAGAAATTTCTTTCATGACCGTGTCAACTGAGACCCCCGGTATAGGACTTTCTACAACCGCGGATGAGGCGGTACGTGATGCTGACTGATGAGTGTTAAGGTGCTCTTCCCAGGGGTACCAAATTGTTGCAACGAACAAAGAAAAAATTAGTGCACCCACAAGAATCATCCACATACAAGCGACTAGCAAACGATCTATGGTTTGCGTAAACGTGGCTCTGGCGCTGTCATTAGAGTAGACCACCCAGACGATCGCGCCCGTTTGCCCCATGGCGTCGCGTACCTGTATCAAAACATGCCGCTCGCTTTTGTCTCTCCATGATCGGACGTATCGGTCGCCCTGCGCAGTAGGTTCGTGGCTTAATGCTCGGCGCAAAGTCGGCCAAGCCAAATCGCTTGTGGCGCGACCCTGCGCAGCCGTAAAAATCGGATTGCCTTGATCGCCGATGACCCTAATTTTCAGTAACTGGTTGTCCGAGGCAATCAAGGACTCTAGCTTTCTTTTTAAAGGAGCCTGATCTACAACCGAGATGCCGAAACGTAGTCCACCCTCAGCTACCTCTACCACTTGAGAAGTAATTAACTTAGCTCTCTGCTCGATTAGGTCAGCAACCGTTTTTTCAAGACGCAACGAAATTAACAATGCCGCAAACAGCAACACGGCACACAAACCTAAAAGAGGAAAAAGGGTGAGTGGGATAACCCGTCTTCGAAGCGTTGATTGTTCTGTCATAAAGTGTTGCGTCTAGCTAGTGCATGGTCGCTGTGAAAGCTCGCAAACTGGCTGTGACAGGCTTGCGTATCTGATATAACGATGGTTAACTTTGAGAAAGCAAAGCTTCTATGAACTGGATAGAAAAAATTCGGAATGCCCGATTATCACAATTCAAGGATCACTTATCAATGGGATATTTTTTTTTCTGAGTCTTTGTGAGCAAATACGCAGAAACGAAAAAGCCCAACCTTGTGAGTTGGGCTAAGCCGTTGATCTTATTGGTGCCGGAGAAAGGAATCGAACCCTCGACCTTCTCATTACAAGTGAGCTGCTCTACCAACTGAGCTACTCCGGCAATTTACTACAGCCTAGTGTTAGTGAGAACTAACAACAGAGCGGCGAATTATAAATGAATTATGGCAAACGTTTTTTATCTAGAGATATCGCTATTTAACAATCGTGAGTGTAGGCCGTTTCGGGTCGGTAGCCGTAGAGCTGGGCGCAGTTGAAGGTGACCCAGTTTCAGGCGATTGTGCCTGCGCACCGCCTGCAAAACCAGCCGTCGAAGAGTTAGTGGCCGGGGTATTGTCAGTGCTAGGCTGTTCAACCTCAAAGCCCATGCCGGCGCCGGTTTCGCGCGCATATAGCGCCGTCACCGCGCCAACCGGGATATACAGGTTCTCAGTTACGCCGTTAAAGCGCGCCTGAAACTCGATGCTGTCGTTGCCTAAGACGAGACCCTTGGTTGCCATCATGCCAATATTGAGCGTGATCTGACCATCTCGGATGTGTGCAGGTGGCACCATCGTATTTTGATCAACACGCACCACGATTTGAGGCGTGTAGCCGTTATCGGTGCACCATTCGTGCAGTGCACGAATCATGTATGGTTTGGTAGAGGTTTCAGCCATTGCGGTGTTGATTAACGGCGCATCACTTTTTCTGAGGGCGTCAGCGCCTCAATATAGGCTGGGCGTGAAAAAATACGCTCGCCATATTTTTGAATCGGAGCTGCTGTTTTTGGCAGTTCGATACCATAGTGGTCAAGGCGCCAAAGTAAGGGTGCCATCGCGACATCAAGCATCGAGAACTCTTCGCCAAGCATATACTTGTTTTTTAGCAGCAAAGGTGCAAGCTGCGACAGGCGATCACGTACCGCTGCGCGTGCGACGTTCATGCGCTTTTCATCAGCGCGGACAGCTCGGTCTTCAAGCGCTGCCACATGAATAAACAACTCTTTTTCAAAGTTGTATAAAAATAAACGCGTACGTGCACGCATGACTGGATCAGCAGGCATCAGCTGTGGATGAGGAAAGCGTTCGTCAATATATTCGTTGATGATGTTTGACTCGTACAGGATCAAGTCACGTTCAACCAAGATTGGCACTTGTCCGTAGGGATTCATCACGGCAATATCTTCAGGCTTATTGAATAAGTCGATATCGCGGATTTCGAAATCCATGCCTTTTTCAAACAACACAAAGCGGCAGCGATGTGAAAAGGGGCAGGTGGTACCGGAGTAGAGGACCATCATGGTGGATTTCCGTCCTAAAAATGACTACAGATAAAAACGAAAGGCCAGCGTCTACATTGAGCAGACGCTGGCCCTGAAATAAAAGCTACTTAACGTGCTTCCAGAACGAGGCGTTCAGGCGCCACGCGACGACAAAAAACAGACCCAAGAACAACAAGACCCAAACCCCAATTTGCTTGCGCTTTTGTTGAACAGGCTCAGCCATCCAGGTCAAGAAGGTTGTGAGGTCGGCAATATCGTTGTCGTAAGCAGACGTACGCGAGGTGTCAAGGCTCTTGAACTGATGCTCGGTACTCGCGGCACCACGATAATTTGAGAGCGCCTCGGTTTTGCTGGTTACGTAACCGAGTGAGTCATACGTCGTTGTGACGCGCTCCCAGGTTGCAGGGCCCTTACCGCCCGGTGCTGGGTGCTCGTGTGTCACGATGGTGGTGAGTTCACGTGGTCCTTGACGCTCGTAGAGCACATGGGGCATGGCTGAGGCGGGAAACGCAAGGTTATCCCAGCCCGTTGGTTTGCTTGTATCACGATAATACGTGCGCAAGTACGTGTAAATGTAGTCTGAGCCCGTTGGACCCGCATTGACTGATTTTGCCCGCGCCATCACAGAGAGGTCGGGTGGCATCACACCAAACCACCGCTTGCCATCTTTTATACCCACTGACCCCATCATCAGATCACCCACTTTTTCGCCTGTAAATAACAGGCTGGTGCGGATTTGTTCGTCAGTCAGGCCGATGTCGTTCAGTTTGTTATAGCGCATGGATGCAGCGCTATGGCAGTTGAGGCAATAGTTAACAAACAGCTTGGCACCGTTTTGCAGCGACGTGAGTTCGTTGATGCGATTAGGTGCGCGATCTAAGGGAAACGCGCCGCCCGCAGCACTGGCAGCGTTGCAGGTGATCAGCAGGGCAAGAGCACAAAGCAGCTTCTTGATCATGGTCATTCCGTAAATTAGGTTAAGCTCAATGGGCGTGGAACGTGACGCGGTCAGGGACCGGCTTGAAGGTTCCGAGACGGCTCCAGACAGGCATCAAGAAAAAGAAGCCCAGATAAATGAGCGTACCAATTTGCGAGAGCAAGTTAAAGACGTCTGTTGGCGCTTGTGTACCGAGATAGCCCAAGACAACAAAGTTGGCAAAGAAAATGCCGTAAAGTGTTTTGTGCCAGCCTGGACGGTAGCGTATGGATTTGACAGGGCTGTAATCCAACCAAGGCAGGAAGAACAGCAACACGAC
>JARXAG010000134.1 GCA_029866055.1 Burkholderiaceae bacterium | reverse complement strand
TAGTTAGTATCCCTCCCGCAGACCAAAACTAAAAAACCTGATATTTCAGCACCTCTGGCGGTTTGTGATGTTGTCAGTGCTGCCCCGCCAGTACACCCCTGAGAGCCAGTATCCATGCGGGTCTTGAAAATTACGCTATATTTTCCCTCCTCCAAGATAGACGTCCGCTCCGCCAATAGCAAATGGTACATACCGAAGGCACGGCTCTCTGGACTCACAACACGTGAGCCCGTTAAAAATCTATCGCTACTTAAGCGTAGTTAAAAACACCACGACCGGTTTTGCGACCCAGAAAACCTGCGGCGACCATCTCGCGCAGCAGGGGGGCGGGACGATATTTTGAGTCGCTAAAGTTATCAAAATAAATCTCCATGATCGCCAGACACGTATCAAGACCGATCAGATCTGCCAACGCGAGCGGACCGATTGGCTGGTTGCAACCAAGTTTCATGCCGGTGTCAATGTCTTCGGCAGTTGCCAGACCTTCACTCAGCACAAAAAACGCCTCGTTAATCATGGGTAACAAAATACGATTGACTACGAAGCCCGGAGCGTTTTTAACCGTGATCGGGTGTTTACCAATCTCGACCGCAAAGGCATGCACAGCTTGATGGGTTTCATCGCTGGTCTGTAAGCCCCGAATCACCTCGACCAAGCTCATCAAAGGCACCGGATTGAAAAAATGCATGCCGATAAAGCGTTCTGGTCTTGAATTCAAGGCGGCGAGTTTGGTGATCGAAAGGGACGAAGTATTTGTTGCAATGATCGTTTCGGCCGATACGATGGTGTCGACCTGCTTAAGAATCTTCTCTTTCAACCCTTGATTTTCAGTCGCGGCTTCAATAATGAAGTCAAGGCTTTTCAAGCTTTGGTAGTCCGTGCTGCCCTGCACTCTTTTCAAAGTTTGCTCAAGCGCTTCACGCGTGATGGTTTCTTTTTTAACCAACCGCTCAAGATTTTTGGTGATGTTGTCGGTGCCGCGGGTGATCGCCGCCTGATCAATATCGATCATCGTGACCTGCAGACCTTGGCTTGCGCAGATCTGCGCAATCCCGTTACCCATAATACCGGCACCAATAATGCCAATCGATTGAATTTTCATTTGAGCAGCCTTTACGAGGTAGTTCTAAAAAAGCATGTCAGTCGCGACCGCGATCTGTTGTGGCCAGTTTTTTAGTGTGCTGAGCGATCATGCCTTCTTCGTTAGTTGGAATACGCAAACAAAGAATGTTGGACTGCGCCCGAGACAGCACAGTTGCGCCTGAGGCGTTTTGAGTTTCGTCAACGTGTAGACCCAACCATTCGAGTCCCTGCATGATGCGTCTGCGAATCAAGACTGAATTTTCACCAATCCCACCGGTAAAAACTAAGGTGTCGACGCCGCGCATAATGGCAGCAAGGCTTGCGATCTCTTGTTGCACGTGTTGAACGAAGTACTCGATGGCCTCTTTTGCCTCAGTGCTGTCTGAGGCTTCTAGCGTACGCATATCGTTCGAGAGCCCGCCCGAGAGCCCCTTGAGACCCGACTCTTTGTAAAGCAAGTCCGAGATCTGGTGCGCATCCCATCGCTTATGCTGCATCAGGTACAACAAGACGCCTGGATCGATTCTGCCTGAACGCGTGCCCATCGGTAAACCTTCAAGAGGGCTGAAACCCATGGTCGACGAGGCTGCTTGACCATTCTCGATCGCGCAAATCGAGGCGCCATTGCCTAGATGGGCAACGATGCACTTTCCGCTGAAGCGTTCAGGAAAATGCTCTTTCAGATATCCCGCAATGAACTCATACGACAGGCCATGAAAGCCATAGCGCCTGACCCCTTCAAGATAAAGACTGCGCGGCAGGGCATACGTGTCGTTGATAAAGGACTGGGTACGATGAAACGCTGTGTCAAAGCAGGCAACTTGGGTAATGTCACCAAAGGCGGCGCGCGCACCCTTGATGCCGGCAATGTTATGGGGTTCGTGCAAGGGGGCCAAGGCAAAGATCGACTCAAGTTCTTGCAGCACGGCTTCGTTAATGACAACAGGCTCGGTGTAATGCGACCCACCGTGCACCACACGGTGGCCTACTGCAGCGACTTGCACGCCAACAAGCGTTTGCCCGAGCCACTCAATCAAGAAGTGCAGCGCCGCACTGTGATCTTTAGGGGCGACCTCAAGCGGCCATCGTAACTGCTCGTCAATTGTACGATCGGGGCTCTTGGCGCGAAAAGCAGCCGCTGAGCCGATGCCGTCTATCTGTCCCCTCACTAACTCTGCAAGAGTTTCATTAGCAAAGAGCGCAAACTTGATGGATGAGGATCCCGCATTAATGACTAAGAGTGCGAGCTGCGGCTGAATCATGCTAGTCGCCATGAAAATCTACCTTGTGCGCTCGTGAGTCAAGACCGATTGGCCATTTTGGCAGTAGGCGTCGTACAGCTGCGCCAACGCGCAAGACGCCATTCTGGCCTCAGCACTATCGGCACGACTGGTCAGCATGACCGGTATCTTGGCGCCTAACACCAGGCCCGCAGGCTGCGCATGCGAGATAAACGTTAGTTGCTTGGCAAGCATATTGCCGGCCTCAAGATTTGGAACGATCAGCACCTGAGCGCGACCGGCCACGGGCGAGGTCAAATGCTTTGTCTGGGCCGCACCCATATCAATCGCATTGTCCATTGCCAGCGGACCATCGACGAGGCCGCCGTGAATTTGCCCACGATCCGCCATTTTGGCCAGAATCGCAGCATCCATCGAAGAAGGGATACTTGCATTGACGGTCTCGACGGCTGAGAGGATCGCAACGTTAGGCACCTCAATCCCGCAGGCGCGCGCTAGGTCGATGGCGTTTTGTGTGATGTCAACCTTTGTCGCCAGATCAGGGGCGATATTGATCGCCGCATCACTAATAAACAAGGGATAACTCAGCGTAGGTACGTTCAAGACGAAAACATGCGAAATGCGTCGCGAACCACGCAAACCACCTTCTTTCTTTACAACCTGAGCCAAAATTTCGTCTGAATGCACGTTGCCTTTCATAATCGCACGCACTTTGTGCTGATTGGCCAACTCGACGGCTTTGGCGGCCGCCTGACGGTGATCGGCAATATCGATGAGTTCGATATCAGCGATGTCTTCATTGGCCTCATCCGCGGCCTGTTGAATCGCTGCTCTTGAACCAATCAATAAAGGTATGATTAACTGGGTGCGCATCGCCATCAAGGCACCGCCCAGAGACTTTGAATCATCGGGGCATACCACTGCGGTGGGCATCGGGGCGCACTTTTGTGCTGCGACGATCAGCTGATCGAAATGGTTATGCTCAGAGAGAAGTAGTGCCGGCAACGCGTCCTGAGCGAGTGATTTCTTCTCAAGTGGTGCGTTAACTTCGGCGAAACCAGCGGCGATCAGACGACCGCTCGCATCACGAACCTCGGTTGAAAACACCACGATTGGGCTGGCTTGCTTTTCAACCAGTTTGATTTTGATCGTCAACACGTCGCCGAGCTTAGCGCGGTCCACAAAGTCGAGGGTCTGCTTGCGGTACGACGTTCCCGGCCCGGGCAGGATATTGCCCAGTGCGCTAGAAATCAGCGCGCCCAGCCACATCGAAGGTGCGATCACCATCGAGTTGTCGGGGTCAGCCACATGCAAGTGTGGCATGTGCACCGGATTAAGGTTGCCCGAGGCATGGGCAAACAGATACAGCTCACGTGAGGTGACAGTGCGTTCGATCGACGCCTCGTCACCGACCGTTAGTTCAGCCCAAACCCGGTTATTCAAGTCGTTTAGGCCATTCATGACAGAAGACCCTCAAACTCTTCAAATTGTTTAAGCGCGGCGGGGTGCATGGTCTCTCTTGGACCCGCAATATCCATGACCAGCTCAAGGGCGGCCTTTTTCAGCTCTGGGGTATCGAGAAGAACTGTGAGCGTGGAGATCGCCTGTTTGGGTGCAAAATCGACAATCAGTGACTGAATATGTAACAGCTTGGTGATGCTGTCTTCATTCAATTCCGGGAACAAATCGGTTTTTTTCAAGGCAAGCAGTTCGCGTTCGAGTCGTGTTCTGCGCACGTATCCGCGGGCTTTAGTCAGCAGGTGCAGCATCCGCACCGTCGCTTCAGCCAGACCGCCTTGCTCAATGTCGGCCAGCGCCTTTGCGATTTCAGGCATTTTTGTCACATCGCTCATCACGTTCGAGGAATGCTCGTTGGCAACTGGTGGGAACATGGCCTTGGTGAGCGGCGAGGTGTAGATCGCGAAAAAGCTGTTCTCGGCGGCTGCATCGCGCAAGTCTCTGAACAGATTGAGTTGCATTTCAATGATTTCTGCACAGATTTTCTGCGCCATCAAAAACGGGTTGTTATCGGCGACGGTGACTCGCTCCTGCGCCAGCTTAATCGCGAGGGGATCCAATTGCGACATGATTGGATTCTTGTCTGAGAACACGAGGCGCTGGGTACGCAGCGGGTGCAGGTTACGCAGCAGTTCGGCCGACTGTTTGGTGACCACGTGCTTGAGCACGGGTCGCACGGCACGTTCATAGACCTCGGTGTTGGCCTCTGACATGCGTCTGACTTCAGAAAATAAAACTTCTTCGTCACGCGAAACATCAAAATGCAAAATATCGTCGATGGTTCTTGGTTCGAATCGGATGTGCAGTCTGTCTGCAGCATCTTCCAACTTCATCTCGTAGAGGCCAGGCGCCATCGCTTCGATCGCGCGAATGGTGTCTGTGATGGCTTCGTGCTCGCGCCCGGCGATTTTGGCTGAGACAAAAATGCCAAGATGGCCGATCGTATCGTGCAACATGTAAACAATACGCTGACCCCGCGCTTTGATTTCGTCGGCTGTTGAGTACAGGTCAGCAATCCAGTTCAACGCTTGTGGCGGCGGCGTAATGTTGTCGCCATGCGAGGCGAACACAATGATCGGGGACTGGATCTGACGCAGATCAACGCGCTCACCGTTCAGAACAGCCTCACCTGCCGCCAGTTTGTTACCAACAAAAAGATTCTCAACAATCCAGCGTATTTCAGCTTCAGTCATGAAGCAGTAACCGCCCCACCAGCGTTCAAAGTCGATAAAGCGTTGAGCCTCAGCATCAATATTTGAATATAGGTTGTAGTATTTCTTGAAATAAGTGTTTGCGGGGTTCAGCGATTCGAAATTCTCGACCAGTGCCACGCCATCGAACAAGCCATTTCCAAGATCAGACATCAGTAGGGCTGGTGTTGCGCCACCGACCAGACCGCCGGTGTAGCGCATTGGGTTCTCGCCGACGTTGCCAGCCCAGTACGACATGGGTGAGCCGTTCAGAACAATCGGGCCAACTAGCTCAGGCGCTTTTGCCGCCACCAGCATCGCGGCCCAGCCGCCTTGGCAATTACCCATCAAAATTGGCTTGGGGGCTTGTGAGTGCGCTTGCGCGATCAACTGCAAAAAGTGAATCTCGGCATCGCGCACATCAGCGATAGTCTGAGTTGGCTCAGGCATCTGACGAAAGGCAACAAAGTAAACCGGATGGCCATCAGCAAATGCGTCACCGACCTGACTATCCTGTTTGAAGCCGCCAATGCCTGCGCCGTGTCCGGCACGCGGGTCAATAATCAGTACCGGTGCACGTTCAGGATTAATCACAACCCCCTGCGGTGGCGTGAGTTTGAGTAGCAGATAATTCACTGGGCGAACCAGATCTTTACCGTCCACGACCACTTCGTACTGGTAGTCCAGGACGGGTGGCATACCCGCATCGAGATGCGCCGTGTAAACGTTGCCGCGCTGCCGCAGGGCGTTAAACATTAGCGCCTGGCGCTGCACGGCGTCTTTCATGAAATCACCATACATCTTCAACCAGTCATTTGGCGTCGCCGCCTGAGAAACATTGGTCGCTTCCCGAGTGAAGTCGGAGAGCAGCCCTTCGATCTTCTTGGTATCCGACTGCACTGTTCGTGTCAGTTTCTGAAAGTGCATCGTCGACAATTCAGATACAGTCCGTACAGCTTCACTATGGCTTCTGCTTATTTCTTGTGAAGTGTGGATGACCTTTTCGACACTCGAATGCAAAGACTCAAGGGGGTTAAGGTCGTTAATATTCTTCAACATCAGTGACTCCGTTAACGAGTGCATGGGGGGAATGTGCACACAATAACGGCTGATTGTTGCTGGCAGATTAAACCTGCGTATTGCAACTATATGAAAAGGTTAGGTTTTTTACTGTTTCGTGACAGAGGCGTTGCGCGCAGCAGCTATCACTTGGGGAACAGCAACAGGAAATTCGACGCCCTCAATCGTGAGTCTCAGACAACGCCCCCCAAATTAGTTGAGCCGGCACAAAATCCTTGAACTTTTGCGTGGCCAACACATTTAAATGCTGCACCAATGCAATCGCCCTTCCCGCAGGGTCAATCTGCGGAAACTTATTGCTGTCAAAACGAATCGGCACAAGGCGCGACCCGATTAATTTTTTATTGGCATCAAACGCCAATTGAGCGATCGCGGCAACACCGGTTAAGCCTTGAGTACTTAACCCGCCAATACCAAGAAAATTTCCGATCGAGTAAAACACAGGCCGCCCAGCAATACACTCGGCGGCGCGTAACACATGCGGGCCGTAGCCTATGATGGCATCGGCACCTGCTGCAATCGCAACGCGTGCAAACGCTCGCGAATCGCCGCGAGCCTCACCCAAAAATGTCTCGACCCCATCTGGCAACTCAATATGCGCCTCGCCCTCGGCACCCGCATGCATCGCCACGATAACCACATCTGCCACGCGCTTTGCAGAGGCTATCAACTCAGACATCACGTCAACTTCTTTAATGTCGTTTTGCATTGAGTAAAAGCCCACCGACACCAAGGCAATTTTTATGGCCTCAAAGGCGAAGAGTTCGAACTTGCCTCGGTTGTGACCTGACCCAACGATGCCTTGTTGAGTTAAATGATTAAGCGTATCTGTCAGGCCTGCACTGCCATAATCTAAGCTGTGATTATTGGCCAGCGTGACCGCGTGAAAGCCACTACTTTTTAATAATTTAGCGGTGGCAACCGGAAAACGAAACACATAAGACACCCCGGGTATGCTGGGCTTCGACGTCTCAGTCAAGTCTGTAATCGGCCCTTCTAAATTACCAAATAAGAAAGCTGGCTGACTGAGGCCCAAGGCAGCCCCCGTGAGATGCGACACCATCGCCTGCAAACTGCGGGTATTGAGCGCGTGATCGCCAGAAAAAACCATATCTCCCACGCCCGTCATCACAAATGACTCGGCGGGTAAGATATCTCTACTCTCGCCCGAGCAGTTCATCCACGCGGCAGCGGCATTCGCCGACCCAACGATCGACAAGACAGACAGTGTGACGAGCCGAAAGAGGTGTCTGAAACAAGTGCGCAAAGAGAACCCAGCCGTTACGGTGCGTCTCATCAGTGCAAAGCGCTTCAGACCTTTGAGAGGCAACAACCAATTTGTGCGGTATTTTTACATGCTTTGCACAATTTGGTCACGCCCAATGCCTGTGCATTTCGCGATAAAAAAATGTCCCATTACAGATTGTTTGCGCAACCACGTAATGGGACATCATTCACACTCAAACCTACATCACTCAGCGCCTAGTTCATATCGGCTCTAAATAATGCGGTCGTTGCCACGAAACAGGCAACAAAAAGTTAGATCGCTTTCAACATCGAAGCAGCATCACTCACTTCAAATTTGCCTGGGCCTTCGTTATGAAGAACCTGGACCACGCCATCAACAATGTAAGCGGCGTAACGGTTTGAACGTACACCCATGCCGCGGGCAGTCAGATCCAATTCAAGCCCTAAAGCTTTGGTCCAGACAGCTGAGCCATCGGCCAACATGCGTACTTTGCCAGCAACTTTTTGCTCACGGCCCCAAGCGCCCATCACAAAGGCGTCATTGACAGCCACACACCAAACTTCGTCAACGCCCTTGGCTTTGATTGCGTCAATGTGATCGACGTAACCAGGTACGTGTTTCGCTGAACAAGTTGGGGTAAACGCGCCAGGCAAGGCAAACATCAAAATCTTTTTGCCTTTGACCAGATCAGCAACCTGAAAGGCGTTAGGGCCTAAGGTGCAACCAGCGGTTTCGGTTTCGATAAATTCTGTGAGGGTGGCATCGGGTACCCGATCGCCGACTTTGATCGTCATAAGCGCTCTCCTAGGGCATCACGGGCAGCGATGGCCACCGCAACTGATCCCAGCGTGTCGCTTATCATAAGCTACTAAGCTGCGACTCGCCAGAAACAGTCTATTTACCCTATTGCGCTTATGGGTATACCGTGCGCAAGACCTATTTTTTTGGCTCGTCTTTTACACGGTAAACCAGTACGGGATTATGCGTCAGGGCAAGCACCTTAGTGGTGACGCTGCCAAGCAACAAACGCGAAAAACCGCTACGGCCATGGCTACCCATAAAAATCATGTCGCAATGGTAATCAATCGCAGCCTGAACAATGCCGTCAGCGATATTGAAGTTTGAAACCGCATGCGCGCTTGACTTTACCCCCGCGGTGTCAGCACGATCGGCAATGGCTTTAAGATGCTTTTGCGCTTGCTCGGCATTGGCTTTGTCGTAATCATCATCGGTAAAAGCGTACGCCGCCGACATCCCATCAAAGCCCATGGTGGCCGCAAAAGGCTGGGTCACATATAACGCTACGATTTCGGCACCGGTTGATCGCGCAAACAAAATGCCCGCGTTCGCGGATTGGGCTGACAGGGCCGAGCCATCTGTAGGAATCAGGATTTTCTTAAACATTGTGCACGCTCCATAACAAGGGTTCGAGCACCTATCCTAGCCTGATAGGGCGCCCAACTCTAGCAAACAATTGAGACAAATTTGATCTGTATCAAGTTTTTTGTACTCAAGAATTAGCCGTGGCAGCCCGATAGAGCACGGTGCAACGGGTGCCTGAACGACAGTACGCCAACACTGGGGCCGGCAAGGTTTGCAACAACTCAGCAAAATGGGTGACATCATCAGCGGTCATTTGACCACTCACGACCGGCTGGTAGGCCACGCGCAGGCCAGCAGCACGTGCTGCCTCTGACACGGCGGCTGCAGTCGGCTGATTGGGGCCATCTTCAAAATCTGGCCGATTAATAATGACACTTTTAAAACCAGCGGCGGCCACTGCGGCCATATCGTCGGGCGTCATTTGCGGCGCTACCGCAAAATCAGAGGTCAAAGAGTTAATTGGAGTCGCCACAGTGAATTCCTGCAAAGAGTGAAAAAACAATCACGCACTGCCCTGACCTTTGCTACGACATAACAGGCCTTTGCAACGCTTAGAAGACTAGTATACGCAACGTGGCCTGCCCGAGTACCCCCAACAAACACAGCATGGACGGACCCCAAGTCTGGCACACGTGGCAAACGCACAGTGAACTAGGTTTATCAAACCTAGTACACGCAACGAAAGCCCACGTAAACGACATACAGCCCGGCTGACTTGTATTGCATCCCTTCTACTTTCATCTGAGATGGGCCATACCACCAAGACCCGCCAGCAGTCAGTCGCGAACCATCTTGCGCATCGGCCAACCACTCCCAAACGTTAGCGCCCATGTCATACAAGCCGTTGACACCCTGGCGGGTTTGACCGACTGGCGCGTGGCGCGGCCAGCCATCGGCTGCACCTTCAACATTGGCACCGTCGGGTTTGTCGCCCGTTGGGTAGGGGTAAGTTTTGCCTTTTTCAAACGGCGCTGGGGGGCTAGACCGTTGCTCTGTATACGCGGCGCGTTGCCACTGTGCTTTGGTCGGTAAGCGCCCCCCCGCATCCTGACAGAACCCCTGCGCTTCAGTCCAGTTGACATGCACAGCTGGTTCGCTCGGCTGACCCGGTTGGCCGAAAGGGGTACGCCATGTCCAGCCGGCTCGGCGTTGCCAGCCCATCACATATTCAAAGCCCCCGCCCTCGCGCTCGGCAGCCGTGACAAGACCCTTGCGCCCAGCGTACTCAGCGAACCGGCCAATACTGACTTCGGTCGCGTCAATTTTAAAGTCTCCCAAATCTACGCGAGCTAGGGCGACCGCAGGCAAGCTGCTGGGCGACTGCGATTGCGCCTGCACGCTTGGGATGGCC
>JARXAG010000059.1 GCA_029866055.1 Burkholderiaceae bacterium | reverse complement strand
CGCCAGTTTTCAACCACAACGTCAGCTGTTTTAACCAGGCGCATCATGATGTCGAGTGCGCCAGGCTTTTTGAGGTTCAGTGTCATCGCCCGCTTATTGCGATTCAGGTTTTGAAAGTCGCCACCCTCGCGGTTGGCGGCAAACATGCCTTCGTTAGGATCGACGCCTTTAGGTGGCTCAATACGGATCACATCTGCGCCAAAGTCGGCGAGCAGGCGCACGCAGTTTGGGCCCGCGCGCACGCGAGACATATCTAGAACTTTAAGGTTGGATAGTGCGGAAGAGGCCTGAATTTTTGACATGATTTTCGATTTTGATTGAAAGGCAAAGGCGGTCGGGCAGATTTTTCTGTGATTTCGAGTGTACTGCCCAGATTCGAAGTCTTTTATATGTTGCTTTCGGTGTTTTTGCAAGTGATACTGCTAGACTAACAACGATTAACAACGTCCAAAAAGGGGAATTTTCGTGGCAGAGTCAAGTACAGAGAAAAAAATCATCGTTGGCAGCATCATTGCTGAGAAAAAGGGCGCGATCGGTACGATCCTGATCTCGAACCCCAACAAAATGAACGCCATGTCAGTGCAGATGTGGACAGACCTGCCTAAAGCGATCCGCGCCTTTGACGCTGATCCTGAAGTACGAGTAATTGTGATTGTCGGGCAGGGCGAAAAGGCCTTCGTGTCGGGCGCTGATATTTCGCAGTTTGATACCTTGCGTAGTTCGCCAGAAACTCAACTGGCTTACGAAGACGCGGTGTCAGATTCAATGAATGCTCCGGTTGAGTGTTCAAAACCGGTAATTGCGCAAATTCGCGGCTTCTGTTTTGGTGGCGGCTTGGGTCTTGCTGCAGCCTGCGACATTCGAATTTGCACCGAAGACGCAACCTTCAGAATGCCCGCCGCGCGTTTAGGCTTGGGGTATGGTCATAAAGGTATCAACCGTTTTACCAACATTATTGGCTTGGCCAACGCAACTGATATTTTTGTAACGGCCCGGCGCTTTGACGCCCACGATGCCTTACGCATGGGCTTTGTGTCGCGTGTGTGCAAGGGTGACGAGATCGATGCCGTGATCGCCGAATACACCAAGCTGATTGCTGAAAATGCACCGTTAACCGTGGCTGCCAGCAAGTTTAATATTCGTCAGGTATGTGCTCAGCCAGACGAGCAAGACCTTAAGCGCGCTGTCGAAATGGTGAAGGCGTGTTTTGCCAGCGACGATTTCAAAGAAGGCCGTGCTGCGTTCTTAGAAAAACGCCCTGCGCAGTTTAAGGGCCGCTAAGCGTCAGACTCGCGTTTGCTCGGAGTTCTTTGAGTAGCAAGGAATGCTCGTCTGAGTGGTTCTATTGCTGGAGGTCTCAGCCCCAAGATCGCCCAGCAAGAGCCCGCAGGTAGCGCAGAGCAGTGTCCCTTAATGCGCGCGCTTCGGAAACTGCATCAATAAAACAGAGGCGCCCGAGCCGCCTGCGATGATCAACGGGGCGGGTTCAGTGGGGTCGACAAAGAGCAAGGCTTGTTTTCCGCCCACGTGTTCATTGAGTTGGCACTCGCCACTCATGACCATCCAATATTGCCCGCGCCCTTCGCTGGGCGCCGGGCCTGTGATTTGTTGACCAGGCGCAGCATGGTAAAGCGTTGAGCCTAACCCGTCAGCCTCGAAGGGCACTACGGCGTGTTCAACAACCGCAGTGATATTTTTGGGACCATCGGCTTCGCCCATCAGCGCAGGAATTAGACCTAAGCCATGACGATAGTCTTTGGTACGACCTTTCAGGCCTTCTTTGTAGTCGGGCATCCAACGTGCACCCGGATCCCAGCCGTTGCGCAGGGTGTAGTACTCAACGCCTGCTTCGGCTGCATGGATCGGCGCGTAGGGCGTAAAGCCCATGGCGTAATGCACGGTCAGGCCTTCGATCGGCTTGATGCCGAATTTGCCGCCACCGGCAACAAATACCTGAAATTGATCGGCTTGGTGATAATGACCAGGGATCGACATATTGGCCGCTTGCTCGACCAAAAAAGCGATCGGTTCAAGTGGGGGCGGAAACGCTTCGGGCGGGCGCGCTGGCAAGCCGGTGGCTTTGCGTTCAACGGAGTTCACGCCAATGCACGAAGACACGTGCGTGATCGTGCCGTTGGGCAGTTTGTTGTAGTGGCGATTGGTGAGCGCGTGCTCGCGGGTGGCAAAGGATGGCATGTCGGACAATCCCAAAAAATTCTATTGAATGATTTTATTTAACTGAATCTTACCCGTCTGGCGCGCCCCCTGTCGACCGAGACGGCAATTTTTAGCGTGAAACAGGCGGTTTCGCGTTAGACTTTACCCAAACACAGATGATAAACCCACGGAGACTGAATCTATGAAACTGCTTCGATCCATTGCGCTAACTGGTGCCTGTCTCTTGTCACTGTCTTTCTCGACCCTGACCCAAGCTCAGGGCGCTTATCCTGACAAACCGATTTCGATCTGGGTTGGTTTTCCGCCCGGCACCTCAACTGACTCTGTCGGACGAATTTTGGCCGACAAAATGAGTAAAGATCTTGGTCAGCCTATCATCATCAAAAATAAGCCTGGTGTAGGCGGCACCCTAGCCCCCGCTGAGGTTGCTAAGTCGCAACCCGACGGCTACACGTTGTTGTTGAGTGCTACGGCGCCGATGGGCACCGCAGCGCATCTGATGAAAAACTTGCCGTACTCGCCCCTGACGGATTTTGCACCGATTGGTCAAGCGTCGTGGTTGCCTTTTTTGTTGGTGAGCAATAAAACCAAAGGCCTCGATACGTTTGAAAAATATATTGCCTACGCGAAGGCAAAGCCAGATGCACTGACCTATGCCTCGATTGGTAATGGCACCACGAGTCATCTTGTGATGTTGATGATGTTGAATAAGGCTGGGGTCAAGATGGTGCACGTACCCTATCAAGGCAGTACCCAATCTCAGGCCGATGTGATCGGTGGCAACGTTGACGCTACGTTTGATACGATGGTGACGGTGTATCCACATGTGGTGTCGGGTCGTTTGAATGCGCTGGCCGTGAGCACAACAAAACGCACGGCAATGGATCCTTCAATACCCACGATCGAAGAAAAAGGCCTGGGCAGTTTTAATTTAGGGGCTTGGATTGGTATGTTTGCCGTCAAAAACACGCCACAGCCGATTATCAACAAGTTGCACGGCGCCCTCAATCGTGCTTTGGCTGACCCTGAGACCGCACGTAAACTTGTGGCCTTGGGTACCGAAGTCGTGAGCAGTGAAAGCCCCGCGCAGTTTAGTCAGTTTGTTGCCGACAATTACAAGCTCTGGGGTGAGATGGTTGAGCTTTCTGGGCTTGAAAAGAAATAGCTCAACGGCCGCTTCGCGACTGTTTTGGATCGTGTAATCTTGCGACTTGGCGAGCTTGATTGACAAAGCAGTGCTGCCTTTTTTAGCGTCACTGCCTTTACCGATTGATTAATTCATTAATTCTGGAGTTTTCATGTTGTTCCAAAAAGCTGTCCGTTTTTTTGTTTTGGTGAGTGCTGTCGCAGCGCTTTGTTTATCGACGGTTGCGCGCGCTGAAGATCGCGCCAGTCTTGAGCGTCACTCGCAGGAAGCCTTAAACTCTTTAATTGCTCAAAATGCTTCGGCACGCGACCTAAGCAAACGCGCGGTTGCCGTATTAGTGTTTCCGGATGTTAAGAAAGCCGGCCTAATCGTGGGTGGTCAGTTTGGTGAGGGCGTGTTGTGGCGCGGTGGAAAGGCTGCGGCTTACTACAACACAGGCGGCGCTTCGTATGGTTTTCAGGCGGGTGTGCAAGAGTACGGCTACGCCATGTTTTTCATGACAGAAAGCGCCTTGAAGTCGCTTGACTCGACCCAAGGCTTTGAAGTCGGTGTTGGCCCTAGCATTGTGGTGATCGATCAGGGCAAGGGCGTGACGCACACCACCACCACGATGCAAGACGATATCTACGCTTTTATCTTCAATCAAAAAGGCTTAATGGCTGGCATTGGGATTCAAGGTAACAAAATTACTAAGATCACCAAGTGAGCGTAAGTGTCTTGAGCACATGTCTGCGCCGGTTTCTGACTAGTCCGAATGGTTTTCAGTGACACTGCCCACGCATAACTTGCCGCCGTTGCCCGCGGGCAGGCACTATCGATATCACACGATGGCTAAACCTTCGGGTGCCGAGTGCAATATCGACTGCGATTATTGCTTTTATCTGCATAAAACTGAATTGCTCGAGCAACCCAAGCATGCGCGCATGGATGCCGCTACGCTCGAGCAATACGTGCGGCAATACATCGAAAGTCAAACCGGCGAGCAAGTTGTGTTTTCTTGGCAGGGTGGTGAGCCCACCTTGTTAGGTTTGCCGTTTTATCAGCAAGTGGTGGCCTTACAAAAGAAGTATGCAAAGCCCAACCAAAAAATAGAAAACGATTTGCAAACCAACGGCATTGCGCTTGACACTGACTGGGTAAACTTTTTAAAACAAAATCATTTTCATGTGGGCTTATCGATCGACGGCCCGCGCGAGTTGCATGATATCTATCGCAAAACAAATAATGGCAAGCCGACGTTTGATTATGTGATGAACGCGGCAAAACGTTTGGTAGATGCTGACGTATCGTTCGCCGCGCTGTGCGTTGTGAATCGGCGCAATGCTCTGCACCCCAAAGAGGTTTACCGGTTTTTAGCTGATGAGGTTGGCACTTGGCGTGTGCAGTTTAATCCTGCTGTTGAGCCCCGCGCGTTTAAACAAGCGGCGCCAGCAAAAATGGATTTCTCTGGGGCGCCTCTGCAGGATAGCGCGCGCGCAAAGCCGAGTCACCCGTTGTCGATCGTCACCGATTGGTCGGTTGATCCAGACGACTATGGTAGTTTTTTGTCAGGCGTATGGGACGAATGGCTGGCGACCGACTTTGGTCGTATCCATGTCAATCTCTTTGAAACTGCTGTAGCCCAAGCTGCGGGGATGCCCGCGCAAACGTGCACGCAGGCCGAGTTTTGCGGCAAAGGCTTGGCGCTTGAGCATGATGGCACGGTGTATTCCTGCGATCACTTTGTGTATCCAGAATACAAACTTGGCACGATCGCGCAGACACACTTAGGCGATTTGGCGTTTTCAGCTGCACAAGAAAAATTTGGGATGGATAAGCGCGACACCTTGCCCAAGCAATGTCGCGAGTGTGACTATTTAAAACTGTGCTGGGGCGAGTGCCCTAAAAATCGCCTGATCAAAACACGCGAAGGCGAGGTTGGGCTGAATTATTTATGCTCTGGCTTGTATCGGTTTTATGAACACATTGGCCCAGATGTCGTTCGTATTTTGCGACAGCTGGGCCATTTGCGTTAAGGTGAAGTTAAGCCAAGATCAAGTCGAAGTTCGCGTGAATTTAAGCCAAAATTAAGCTGAAATTCACGCGAGGGTCAGTCGAACGCTGCCTAGTTTTGCACAGGCTTAGACACCATTTCCATCACGCGATCAAGATTGAAGCTCCCTGGTTTTTGACGTGGTGGAAACTCGCGAAAGCTTTGCAGCCACTGACCTACATACGAGACGGCCGGCGCAATCGCAAACATGCGATCCAAATACCAGCGCTGGTAGCCCATGGCATGTTCTTGCTCGGCTCGTTCAAACGGATCCATACGCAAATTGGTCAGAAGAGGCGCACGCAATTGTGTGAAAGGTTGTTGCCAGACTTTCAAACCCTCAGCCTCTTGTTTCAAGAAGGTGACTTTCCAGTTGTCGTAACGCAAGGCCGCAACACTGCCGTCGTCTGTCCAGTAAATAAACTCTTTACGCGGCCAGGCAGCTTCGCCCTTGAGCGCTGGCCCAAGGTCGTAGCCATCAAGATGCACCTTGTAGGTCATATCCCCGATCTTGCGACCCACTTTGAGGTCGGCCTTGACTGTTTTGTCGCCTGCGGCCGCCACGAGGGTGGTGAGCATATCTTCGTGTGACGCGATGTCGTTATTGATCGTGCCAGGTTTGATCACGCCAGGCCACTTGATCATGGTCGGTACTCGATAGCCGCCCTCCCAGTTGGTGTTCTTTTCGCCCCTAAACATGGTGGTGCCGCCATCGGGCCAAGTAAAGGTTTCGGCGCCGTTGTCGGTCGAATACATGATGATGGTGTTTTCGTCTAGGCCAAGCGCTTTAAGTTTTGCAAGCAACTGCCCAACGTGCCCATCGTGCTCGACCATGCCATCCGCGTACACGCCCAAACCGGTTTTGCCCTGAGAGGCTGCCTTGAGATGCGTAAAGATATGCATCCGGGTTGAGTTCCACCAGATAAAGAAAGGTTTTTTCTCTTGCTTGGCGCGATCCATAAAATCAAGCGTTTTGACCATGACTTCATCGTCGATGGTTTCCATGCGCTTGCGGGTGAGTGGCCCAGTGTCGGTGATCTTGCCGCCCGCAAAGCTGTGGATGACGCCGCGCGGCCCAAAGCGCTTTTTAAACTCTGGGTTTTTTGGGTAATCAGGGTTTTCGGGTTCTTCTTCGGCATTGAGATGATACAGATTGCCAAAAAACTCATCAAAGCCGTGCGCCGTAGGCAGCATGTCGTCACGGTCACCTAAGTGATTTTTACCGAACTGACCAGTTTTATAGCCTTTCGCTTTTAGCAGCGTGGCTAAGGTTGGATCTTCTTTTTTCATGCCCTCGGGCGTACCTGGCAAACCAACCTTGGTCAAACCCGTACGAATCGGTGACTGCCCAGTAATAAACGCCGCCCGACCGGCGGTGCTGCTTTGCTGGCCGTACCAGTCAGTAAACAGCGCGCCCTCTTTACCGATTCGGTCGATGTTGGGCGTTTTGTAGCCCATCATGCCGTTGTTATAGGCGCTGATGTTGAACTGGCCGATATCGTCACCCCAGATGATGAGGATATTTGGTGGATCAGCAGCAAGTACCTGACCAGCAAAAAGAGTGCTAGCGATTGAGGCTGCGAGAAGGGTCTTTTTGAAATTGAGTGTCATAAACAGTAGATTCAGTAAACAATAGGCCTTTTCGCTGCGCGATGGTGGCCTGGAGTCTCGCCTCAGATAGCGCGAACCAATTGAAAACGCTCAGATATTTTATTCTAGGCGACATCTTAAGGCTAGGGCAATCGCAAGCTAAGCCATTGTTTATCTGCGTGAGAATTCCACTTTAGCGAGCTCAATTTGCTCAAACACTCACGAAAGACGTGCCTAGAGTGTCGCTTTTTGCGGGGGTGACCTATGATGGTCATGGTGCAACGCTTTGCATAAGCCTGTCATGGGTTTCGCACGCGACCGAGGTGAACACGACGCACCGGTATGCATCTGCCTAGGTCAGAGCCCGAAAGAACAAAAAATAGCGTTGAAATCAACGTCTTCGATACACGAAAAATGGTGCAAACCTCACGAGTGGCTTCAGTAGAGCGCATCTTGCCATGCCTGGTCACCTTTAAATCGTCTGCTCTTGGAATCGTTCGATGCAAGACATCCAACAAATTGAACTGAGCGGTATTGCAGGAAAAACCTACGCGGAATGCGTACGGCTGAATCGACCCTGCATTATCTCTGGGTTGTACGACGTTTTACCAGACCTCAGACTTTGGAATATTCAAAGTGCCAAAGACCGCATCGTTGATAAAGAATTGAAAGTCTACGTCATGCCCAAAGTTGATAGCCAATCATCCCTAGGTTATTGGGTAAAGATGAAGGCGTCAGACTACTTGTCGCAATTAGAGTCGGGATTTTTTGATTCTTCAAAGACTTTCTATCTCGCGATGCAACGTCTGGATGAAGATCTGCCGGAACTGAAGCCTTATGTTTTGCTAGATAAACTACTACCTGAAAATCTAATTGCTGCATCCAGTTTTTGGTTAGGGCAAAGCAAGACTATTGTTTACCTTCACATGGATCCCTATGACAACTTCTTCATGCAACTGATGGGACAAAAAACATTTCATTTATATCCGCCAAGTGACCGCAAGTACCTTTATCCGTGCTCACCTTTTGGTAGCTCTCCAGAGGCTAGTCTCGTAGATCCGTTACAACTCGATTTGGAGAAGTTTCCATTAGCTCGTCACGCCACTCGGATAGAAATCACATTGAAGGCGGGCGATGCTCTCTTTTTACCCATTTATTGGTGGCATGCTGTTCAAGGCGGCCCTGAGACCACCATGTCAGTCAATATCTGGTGCAAAGGGCGTACCTTCAGTTCTTTTGGGGGGGCCATGCAATTAATGCCCAGAGGAGTTAAACAAGGCATTGGGTCGTTGATCAACAAGTTTTGGAAGAAAAATTGAGGCGTCTGTCAGTTACTTGGTAGTCTTCGTCTCAGCAATCACCTTTGCCCACTTGTCTAAATCCTCTTTCATGAAGGCTTTGAATTCAGCGGGGCCTTGGTCATAGATTTCGGCGCCTAAGTCAGAGAGTTGTTTGCGAAATTCGGGTATGTTCATGATGACCAAAATATGCTCGCGCAGCATGGTCACAATAGGCTGTGGCAGGCCCGCTGGCGCTAAGACGCCGTACCAGATGATCGATGAATAGTCTGGAAAACCGAACTCACTAATAGTGGGTAGCTTAGGTACGGTGTCTGAGCGCTTGCTAGTCGTGATCGCATGGGCGTGTAATTTACCCGCGTTGACAAGTGGCAAGGCGGTAGATAGCCCCGCAAAATACATATCAACTTCGCCTGACATGACGTCGTTCATGGCGGCACCG
>JARXAG010000177.1 GCA_029866055.1 Burkholderiaceae bacterium | reverse complement strand
CGCAGCCAAAGCTAAACCCGACACCGTGAGCTATGGCTCAATCGGTAGCGGCAGCCTTGGCCACTTAACCATGATGTTGGTGCAAGAGGCTGGCAACTTTAAAGTCGTGCACATCCCCTACAAAGGTGGTGGCCCAATGGTCACTGACGTTTTAGGCGGTCAAATCGATTCTGGCATCGGCTCGGTTGCTGTCATGAGCGCTCACATCAAAAGCGGCAAAATGCGCCCACTCGCTGTGACGGGTGAAACCCGCTCAGCTGCGATGCCAGATGTGCCTACTCTTGCAGAGCAAGGCTATAAAGGCTTTTCGGCACTGGCCTGGTGGGGTATTTTCGCACCAGCTGGTACGCCACAACCCATTATTGATAAGCTCAATGCAGAGGTTGCAAAAGTTTTACGCTCGCCAGACACAAACAAGCAGCTGACTGAATCGATGGGCATGGACATCAAAGCTAGCAGCCCTGCAGCGCTACAAACATGGACAGAATCAGAGCTGCAGCGTTGGGCGAAAGTCATTAAAGAAAACAACATCAGGCCCGACTAAGTCATTGCCTTTAGCCGCCCGCACCTGTCTTCAAAAGGCTAGAGCTTTGGGGGGTATGAACAAAAGAGAATATCAATGACCTGGTCGATCTTAGCCCGTGACGAATCGGGATACTTTGGCATGGCGATCGCAAGTCGGTTCTTTGCCGTAGGCTCCCTTTGCGTGCACAGCCGACGCGGTGTTGGTGCGCTTTCTAGTCAAGCGCTGCTGAACCCTCTGTATGGGCCAGCGGGATTAGACCTGCTGGCACAGCAGCTTTCACCTGAGCAAACAATTGCAAAGCTGATTGCCGACGATCAAGGGCGTGAGCAAAGGCAGTTACATATTTTGCCTTTCAAGGGCTTACCGGCCGCCCACACCGGCGCCGCCTGTGTCGATTGGTGTGGCCACATACTTGAAGACGGCTTGAGTGTCGCGGGCAATATGCTCGCCGGCCCGAAGGTCATTGAACACACCGCGCAAGCCTTTAAAGATACGCGTGGCAAGCCGATGGGCGAACGCCTGCTCGCAGCACTCGATGCGGGCCAGGCTGCTGGCGGCGATAAGCGTGGCAAACAAGCCGCTGCACTCAAAATTCATAACGATGAAGATTATCTGCAGCTTGATTTGCGAGTAGATGATCACGAAGAGCCTTTCGTTGAGCTCAGACGCCTATACGACAAAAGCCTTGAGCGCTTTCAGCCTTTTCTAGAATGTTTGCCAGGTCGTCATCGACCTTCTGGTATCACTGAGCGCTCTGAAATCGACGCGCACATTGAACAGTACCTCGCTCGTATCAAAGGCGCTTAGGTGACTGCGCTACTTGAGGTCTCACATTTAAAAACCAGCTTCGTCACGGACGAGGGTGAGATCACAATTGTCAATGATGTGAGCTTCAGCGTGCATGCTGCGCGCACACTCGCGATCGTAGGTGAGTCGGGTTGCGGCAAAAGCGTCACCGCCCTGTCCATCATGGGCCTGCTCGCCAAGCCTTCGGGGCGCATTCAACAAGGGTCGATTTGTTTTGAAGGGCAAGAACTCGTTGGCGCCCCCGAGCGCGTCTTACAAGATTTGCGCGGTAACGGCATGTCGATGATCTTTCAAGAGCCCATGACTTCGCTCAACCCAAGTTACACGGTGGGTGAACAAATTATTGAAGGCTTGGTCAAGCACCGCAAACTGAGTCGAACGCAAGCGCGCGAAAAGGCTATCGAGATTTTGCGTAAGGTGCGCATCCCGTCACCCGAACAGCGCTTGGATGAGTTTCCCCACAAACTGAGCGGCGGTATGCGCCAACGTGTCATGATCGCGATGGCCCTAGTCTGCGAGCCACGCGTACTGATTGCCGATGAGCCCACCACAGCGCTAGATGTCACCATTCAAGCGCAAATCCTTGAACTGATGCGTACGCTAC
This sequence comes from Burkholderiaceae bacterium, assembly GCA_029866055.1. GTDB lineage: Bacteria > Pseudomonadota > Gammaproteobacteria > Burkholderiales > Burkholderiaceae_B > Zwartia. Next base: position 4,828 of record JARXAG010000177.1, on the reverse strand, counting down.
AGCAAGAGACCGGAACGGCGATTGTTTTAATCACCCATGATTTGGGCGTGGTCGCGGAGGTTGCCGACGAAGTCATCGTCATGTACGCCGGCCGCGTGGTCGAACGCGCACCGGTGCAGACTTTGTTTGATATGCCACAACACCCATACACAATTGGCTTACTAGGTGCGATTCCACGCCTTGATCTCGAACAAACCCGGTTGGTGTCCATTGAAGGTCAGGTCCCAAGTCCGGCACAACCGCTTGCGGGTTGCAGCTTTGCACCACGCTGCCCTTTCGTGCAACCTGCGTGCTTAAACCAAGTGCCCGAACTGCACGAGGTGGGCGATGCACATTTTTCTGCGTGCCTGCGCGCCCCGCTTGCGGCTGACGAACTCTTGATCGGCAACGTTGTTGGGGCGAACGCATGACTGTCTCAACCCCGTCACGATCAACGCCGCTGTTGCAGGCAATCGGTCTAGAAAAGCATTTTCCGATACGTCGTGGATTTTTTGGTCGAGTTCAGGATCATGTTCGTGCGGTCGATGGCGTTGACCTCACACTCGAACAAGGTGAAATCCTTGGCCTCGTGGGTGAATCGGGCTGTGGTAAATCAACTCTGGGGCGCTTGCTGCTGCGCTTGCTTGAACCAACCGGTGGCAGTTTGACCTTTGACAACAAAGACCTGCGCGCGTTAAGCAATAAGGCCTTACGCGGTGAACGCCGCAATATGCAACTGATCTTTCAAGACCCGTATTCATCGTTAAATCCGCGTATGACCATTGGACAGATGCTGGCTGAACCGCTTAAGGTACATGGCTTACACGTTGGCCATGAAACAGACCGAGTCGCTGAATTACTGCGCACCGTGGGCTTAAGACCAGAACACGCACAACGCTACGCCCACGAATTTTCGGGCGGTCAACGTCAGCGAGTGGGCATCGCGCGTGCCTTAGCGGTAGAGCCCAAGCTCATTGTCTGCGATGAGGCGGTTTCAGCGCTTGACGTTTCGGTGCAAGCACAAGTGATCAATCTGTTGCAAGATTTGCAACAACAGTTCGGTTTGTCGTATCTGTTTATTGCGCATGACCTAGCCGTTGTAAAGCATATCGCGACCCGCGTCGCAGTGATGTATTTGGGGCGTATTGTCGAAATTGGCGATAAAAAGCGCCTCTTCTCGGCACCCGCGCATCCCTACACGCAGGCATTGATGCAAGCCATTCCCTTGCCTGATCCAACGGTTACCCGGCAGGGCGTGCTGTTAACAGGTGATGTACCCAGCCCGCTCAAGCCACCTTCAGGATGCCATCTGCATACGCGTTGCCCCTATGTGCAAGACAAGTGTAGTCAGGTTACACCGATCTTGGCGGGTGATCGCGAGCATGCAGTGGCCTGTCATTTTCCCTTAACCCTCAGCAGCGCAACCCAACGCTCACAGCCCGCGTTCACACCCTCTCAACTGCGCCTGCAACGCTTGCAGTCTGCTTTTCAAACAAAGGCGACCAATGCAATACTCTAAGCATCGGGTTATCGCCAAGCCATTACTGAGCTGTACAACTGAAATGAATGATTGCAGCGCACATTCAAGATGGATAAAAGTCGAGTGAAAATAGATGATTGATCGCCGTACCTCTTTGTTTGCATCAAAAAAAGTTCACCATAAATTTATTTGATAGGACACCACATGAAACTCCGCTACAGAACCTTACTTGCCGCCTCGCTGATCGCTTGTTTACCCTTCGTGGCAGGCGCGCAAACGCTACGCATCGGCCTGGCCGAAGATCCCGATATGCTCGATCCAACGCTCGCCAGGTCGTTTGTGGGTCGACTGGTATTCATGTCGTTGTGCGACAAGCTCTTTGATATTGATGAAAAGCTCAACATCGTGCCGCAGCTGGCAACTAGCTACGAATGGTCAGCCGATAGCAAGGCGCTGACGCTCAAGCTGCGCGCAGGCGTCACGTTTCATGATGGCGAAAAAATGGACGCCGAGGCCGTTAAGTACAACCTCGAACGCCACAAGACTTTGAAAGGTTCAAGCCGCTCGGGTGAACTGCGCCCGGTCACTTCAATTGATGTGATCGATGCCAACACTGTTCGCCTGAATCTGAGCGCACCGTTTGCACCCTTGCTAGCCGTGTTGGCCGACCGAGCCGGGATGATGGTGTCACCTAAAGCGGCTCAGGCACTGGGCGAAAAATTTAGTAATAATCCTGTGTGTTCAGGCCCATTCAAATTTACAGATCGTGTTGCACAAGATCGCATCACGCTTGAACGTTTCGGTGCCTACTGGAACAAAGACGCCGTACATTTTGACAAGGTGATTTACACACCGATTACCGACGCCACCGTGCGTTTGGCCAACTTGCGCTCTGGGCAATTTGATTTTATCGAACGCGCCGCCTCAAGCGATATTGCCTCGATTCAAAAAGATGCCAGACTCAAGTTAAGCAAGATCACTGAAATCGGCTATCAAGGTATCACCATCAACACTGCCAAGAGCGAACGCGCGCAAAGTCAACCGCTTGGCCAATCAGCCAAGGTACGCGAAGCGTTTGAACTATCGCTTGATCGCGCAGGCATCGTACAAGTGGCGATGGATGGGCAAGCAACCCCCGGCAATCAATGGGTGGCTCCGAGCAATAGTTTCTACGCTAAAAATGTGCCGATGCCAAAGCGAGACCTCGCCCGCGCACGCGCCTTACTCAAAGAAGCTGGTGTCACGAACCCAACCTTCACACTCATGACGCCCACCACGTCTGACGCACAAAAAATCGCGCAGGTGGTGCAGGCCATGGCCAAAGAAGCAGGGTTCAATATCAAAATTCAATCGACTGAGTTTGCCACATCACTGAGCCTGGCCGATAAGGGCGACTTTGATGCTTATGTTCTTAGCTGGAGTGGTCGTGCCGACCCCGATGGCAATCTGTTTAACTTTATTGGTTGTAAACAGCCTAACAATTACTCGGGCTACTGCGTGCCTGAAGTGGACGCTTTGCTGAACGACTCACGCAGCAAACTACAACCCGCAGAGCGCTTAGCTGCCTATCAAGCCATCGCTGCGCAAGTGAGCAAAGATCGCCCGCTAGTGTATTTGTATCACCGCGATTGGTTGTGGGCCTACAGCAATAAGCTTTCTGGTATTCGCGAAGTGCCTGATGGGTTGCTGCGCGTGACTGGCTTAAAGCTGAACTAAAGCCACTCCAGAAGATCGCTTCATGTTTACCTTCTTCGTTCGTCGCCTCTTCACTTTGATACCAACACTGGTGTTCGTATCAATGCTGATTTTTAGCTTGCAGCAATTGCTGCCTGGCGACCCAGCGTTGGTGCTCGCAGGAGAAGACCCGAGCCCTGAAGCGATCGCCCACATTCGCGCCAAGCTGCACCTCGATGATCCGCTACCCGTGCGCTACGGGTACTGGATCGCAGGTGTCCTGCAGGGCGATCTGGGTGAATCGGCACGTACCCATCAACCGGTACTCGATCTCATTTTGCAAAAGCTTCCGGTCACAATTGAGTTGGCTCTATTAGCCTTGTTAATTGCGCTGGTGATTAGTCTCCCCGCCGGCATTGTGTCGGCCGTCTACAAAGGCGGTGCCCTGGATACCGGGGCAACCGTCTTTGCTCTCACCGGCTTATCCACTCCTAACTTTTGGCTGGGGATCATGCTGATCCTGCTATTTTCAGTTGAGTTGGGGTGGCTACCTGCCTCGGGCTATGTCAGCCCTTTCGAGAACTTACGCGCCAACCTCGCCGCGATGATCATGCCCGCCTTTGTCTTGGGCAATGCCATTGCCGCCTCACTCATGCGACACATGCGCAGTTCGATGCTGCAAGAGCTGAGTGCGGATTACGTTCGTACGGCGCGCGCCAAAGGTTTAAGCGAGCGCGTCGTCGTACTGAAACACGCTCTGCGTAATGCGTTGACGCCCGTCATCACCTTAGGCGCACTCGAACTTGGCACCCTGCTCTCAGGCGCGGTACTGACCGAGCAGGTATTTACGATTCCGGGCTTTGGCAAACTTATCATTGATGCCGTTTTTAATCGCGATTATGCGGTGGTGCAAGGCGTCGTGTTGGTGACCGCCACGACTTATATCATGCTTAACCTATTCGCAGACATGGCTTACTTTATGTTGAATCCTCGCCTGCGCAAATGATGAACCAAGCAACAATCTCAACGACTCGTGTCGCACCCGCAAGCCTAAAAAAAGAGCCAGGGCCCTGGCTACGCGCCTGGCGCAAACTCAAGCGTAATCGTAAAGGTATGTTTGGGCTTTATGTGGCGCTGCTTTTCATTACGATGGCGATTTTTGCGCCACTCATTTCACCTTTTGATCCCATTGAGGCAAGCTGGAGTGCGATTCGCAAAGCGCCTACCAGTACGCATTGGTTTGGCACCGATGAACTCGGTCGCGATGTGCTGGCGCGTGTCATCTGGGGCGCACGCGCATCGCTGTTAGCGGGCGTCGTGTCGGTGGCGATTTCGTTGCTCACCGGCGTCACCATTGGGATGTTGGCGGGCTTTTTAGGTGGCACTGTTGATAGCCTGATCTCACGCGCCACCGATGCTTTTTTAGCCTGTCCGTTTTTGATTCTTGCGATCGCACTCGCCGCGTTTTTAGGACCCAGTCTCACCAATGCCATGATTGCCATTGGGGTCTCTGCCTCACCGATATTTGTACGCTTAACCCGCGCGCAAGTTTTACAGATCAAGGTTGAGGATTATGTTGAAGCCGCGCGCGCGGTGGGTTGCCATCCGTTTCGAATCGCCGTGTCTCATATCTTGCCTAATGTGACAGCCCCCTTGATCGTACAAGCGTCTTTAGCGATCGCGTCAGCGGTCATC
>JARXAG010000165.1 GCA_029866055.1 Burkholderiaceae bacterium | reverse complement strand
CTGAAGCCGCCACGCGGTAAGTGCTTGCGCAGAGACGCCCAAGCGTTCGAGCATCTGAAGCTGACCATCGGGGTCTTTTTGCCAGCTGTCGCGGCGTGTGAGCAGCTCGCGCTCGCGTAGCAGGCCACCGGTTCGTGCATTAAAGCCCGGGAAAAAAAAGTAGGAAGACAATCCGTCACCGCGCAGCGAGGGTAATCCGTGGCACCCTTCAACCCAAGTCTCTGCACTCAGATACTCAAGATTTAGCCAAAGCGCGGGTCTCTGGTGTAACTGCGCAATGTAGGTTGCAGACAAGTTGCACGAAAAACTGCACAGCACGATTGGAAAGGGGATGAGATCAGGGGCAGGGTCACCCCAATGAATGATTTCGATATGCTCGATCACTTGCTGCAAGGCATGCAAGTCAACGCGAGCTTCAAGCCGTTGAAAACTTTTTAAATCATCCACCCATAAACGGATTGACCAATTGTGCTCGCGTTGCAGTTGCCGTACCAAGCGCCAAGTCACGCCGATGTCGCCAAAGTTGTCGACAACTCGGCAAAAGACGTCGGCTTGCATGATCAGTGAAAGTGCGCGGGCGCCGTTTCGGCGTCTTCGGGTAGTTCAGCATGCACCATTTCGCCCGATGGATTGGGAAAATAAGGCGCACCACAATCATCGCAAAAATCAGGGTTTAACATACTAGGCAGACGTCGGATATCGGTAATGCCGCACTCTTTGAGCAAGTTCGTGATTTCATCGATCGTTTCGAGTGGCGCAGGCTGCCCGTCAAGCAGGGGTTCGTCTTCGTCGAGACCGTAAAGCGGCCATAGGCAACCATAGATGACTTCAGTTTGATTCTTTTGTGTAAAGCCGATTCGGTATTCTTCGACGGTGCGTTCACCACAACCCGCTATCACAGCGCGCAGTTGACTCGCTTCGAGCTGCAACGCACCTTCAAGCCAAACCACCGCCGACTTAACTGACAGTGGACGAATTCGGCGATCGGCCTCGCGGTTGCTGACGTAGTACGCGTCAGGGATTAAGATTTCGAAGCCGCAGCCCGCTAACAGACTCGTGAAAATCGGTTGAGTATCCGCGACCCACTTTTCAAGACAAGGCTCTCGACCGTTTCCGAGTTCGCCGACGGTTTCTTGCCAGCGAAATACCGGCTTGCCAGCGGGCACGGCCACGCCAATCGCAATATAACGGGTGTCGGCCAGCATGTTGAACGAGTCAGGTTCGTGATTCAGTGTGGGTGGGCCACTAGGTAAATCTAAAGCGGTGGCACCTAGTTTGTGCAGCCAGTCGTAGGTTTCGCAAAGCGTGCGTGGCATTTGATCGAGGCTGATTAACTGAGGCATCATCGCGATGTGTGCGCCGGTTGCCAGCACGTGGGTTTGCAAATGGCCTGCTAGTGCTGACACAATGCTATCGCTCAAGGCCACCGCGGGGATGCTGTAGCGTGTCCAGGCAACTAACGGTGCAATGACGAGTAAAACGTCAAAGGGCTTACCATCTTTTTCAAGAACGCATGATTCAGAGTGCGTTTCAGCCTGTTCGATCAAGACTTCGTAGCCGCCTATATCGGTGGTAGAGAGGTGATCAAGCGCAGCATCGAGGGTAGCGTCTTGTCCGGCCCGCATCAGTTTGTTTAAAAGGTTTTCAAGTTCAGTTTCCCAAAAACGATCCTCAACGCGGCTGCCTGAGTTATGCAAAGCGAGCGATAGGGCCACCAAGCGCGACGAGTCGCGATTGAGTCGTTTGGGAGAAGAGGAAGCGCGAGCACGAGCCATAGAAATGTCAGAAACCAGAAAAGCTGCAATAAAGGGCTCTAGTGTAACGAACTATCTAAACGAATCGTCGTTTAGTCTTTTAAAGAAAAACCCCGTAAAGCTGGATAAGAGTCCAACTTTACGGGGCTGTTCAGATAAGCGAGGTTTTTAAACGACGCTCAGTTAAGGCTTAAGACGCAATCGTATCGGCCACGTCTTTGTAGTCGGGGATTTGGTCAAAGTTGAGGTACTTGTAGATCTGATCGCCGTTTTTGCTCAAGACGCCCATGTCTGTCATGTACTCTTCTTTGGTTGGGATGCGACCGAGTTTCGAGCAAATTGCAGCGAGTTCGGCAGAACCTAAGTACACGTTTGTGTTTTTACCCAAACGATTCGGGAAGTTACGCGTACTGGTTGACATCACCGTTGCGCCTTCGCGCACCTGTGCCTGATTACCCATACACAGCGAGCAGCCGGGCATTTCGGTACGAGCACCTGCTGAGCCGAACACACCGTAATGTCCTTCCTCGGTCAATTGCGCTGCATCCATTTTGGTTGGGGGCGCAATCCACAACTTCACGGGCATGTCGCGCTTGCCTTCGAGCAGTTTCGACGCGGCACGGAAGTGACCGATATTGGTCATGCAGCTACCGATAAACACTTCGTCGATCTTGGCGCCGGCAACGTCTGATAAGGTTTTGACATCATCAGGGTCATTTGGGCATGCGACGATCGGCTCGTGAATCTCGGCCAGATCAATCTCAATGATGGCTGCATATTCAGCGTCAGCATCAGGCTGCAACAGTTGTGGGTTTTTGAGCCAGGCTTCCATCGCTTGAATGCGACGTGTGATGCTACGCTCGTCAGAGTAGCCGTTGGCAATCATCCACTTCAACATCACGATGTTGCTGTTGATGTATTCGATCACAGGCTCTTTATTCAGACGAATGCTGCAGCCACCTGCAGAGCGCTCGGCCGAGGCATCCGATAACTCGAACGCTTGTTCAGCTTTAAGATCAGGCAAACCTTCAATTTCAAGAATACGACCCGAGAAGATGTTTTGTTTGTTCTGTTTACCAACTGTTAACAAACCTGCTTTGATGGCATACAGTGGGATCGCGTTGACCAGATCACGCAAGGTCACGCCAGGTTGCATCTTGCCTTTGAAGCGCACCAACACAGACTCAGGCATATCCAAAGGCATCACGCCCGTGGCAGCCGCAAAGGCGACCAGGCCCGAACCGGCTGGAAAGCTGATGCCAATTGGGAAGCGAGTATGCGAATCACCGCCAGTGCCTACCGTATCAGGTAACAACATACGGTTGAGCCATGAGTGAATGATGCCGTCGCCTGGGCGCAGCGAGATGCCGCCACGGTTGCTCATGAACTGAGGCAAGGTGTGATGGGTTTTAACGTCTACCGATTTTGGGTAAGCCGCAGTGTGGCAAAACGATTGCATGACGAGGTCTGCTGAGAAACCCAAGCAAGCCAAATCTTTGAGTTCGTCGCGTGTCATTGGACCGGTTGTATCCTGGCTGCCGACCGAGGTCATTGCAGGTTCGCAGTATGAGCCGGGGCGCACACCCTGGCCTTCTGGCAAGCCACACGCACGACCGACCATCTTCTGGGCAAGTGTGAAGCCCTTCTTAGAAGCAGCAGGGGTATGCGGAAAGCGGAATAGCGTTGAGGGCGGTAAGCCCAGTGTTTCGCGCGCTTTGCTGGTCAAGCCGCGACCAACGATCAGGGGGATACGACCGCCTGCACGCACTTCGTCAAACAAGACTTCAGATTTAACTTCAAACTTAGCGATGACCTTTCCGTCTTTCAAGGCTTCACCATCGTAAGGGCGCAATTCGATCACATCGCCCATGTTCATGTTTGACACATCGAGTTCGATCGGCAAAGCGCCAGCGTCTTCCATGGTGTTGTAGAAGATCGGTGCAATCTTGTTGCCCAAGCACACACCGCCAAAACGCTTGTTCGGTACGAAAGGAATGTCTTCACCGGTAAACCAAAGCACCGAGTTGGTGGCTGACTTACGCGACGAACCTGTACCGACCACATCACCAACGTAGGCAACCAAGTGACCTTTCTTTTTCAGGTCGTTGATGAAATTGATTGGACCAGTTTTGCCGGCTTCTTGAGGCTCGATACCAGGACGTGGATTTTTGAGCATTGCTAAAGCATGCAGCGGGATATCAGGACGAGTCCAGGCATCAGGGGCCGGAGACAGATCATCAGTATTGGTTTCACCAGTGACTTTAAACACTGTCACGGTCAAGCTTTTTGGCACTTCAGGGCGGCTAGTAAACCACTCGCCATCTGCCCAACTTTGCATCACGGCTTTAGCGTTGGCGTTACCCTTTAATGCTTTTTCTTTGACGTCATGAAACGCGTCAAACATCAACAAGGTTTTTTTCAAACCTTCTGCGGCGACTTGACCAACTTCGGCATCGTCAAGCAGGTCAACCATGGGGCCAATGTTGTAGCCACCAAGCATTGTGCCAAGCAATTCTGTTGCTTTGCTGCGCGAGATCAAGCTGCATTTTTCGGTGCCCAGAGCGACGGCGGCGAGGTAAGACGCTTTGACTTTTGCCGCGTCATCGACACCTGCGGGTACGCGATGGGTCATCAACTCAACGAGTGCGGCACCTTCACCGGCGGGGGGCGCTTTGAGCAGTTCAATCAGATCCGCCGTTTGCTGTGCGGTCAGTGGGAGGGGAGGAATACCAAGGGCTGCGCGTTCGGCAACGTGTTGGCGATAGGCTTCAAGCATGATGGCGCCTTTCAAAGGTTAAAAATGTGAATCAAAAGAAGAAAAAAATTCTGACGAATTCGGCAGCCTTTTTATGAAATTTTGGACTGAGAACCGATACCAAGATTGTAGTGGCAAGCGCGTGATCGATCAAGTGTCTTATATCTTATATAAGACTCAACGATAGGCCCTTGTTTCTTGGCTGCGTATTATTTAGCCTTGTGTGCATGGCGTACTTAGGGAAGGGGCTTCCTGCTGGTGGCGCTAAGGGGGATAACACGAGCGATATTGGGGATAACACGAGCGATTTAGGCTACCGCAATATTTAATTTGCCACTATCATGACCCACAATAAACAACCAAAACAAAACGAGACATCATAATGTTACAGATCAAAACGCTGGTATCCGTCGGCCTGACGGTTTGGCTGACCTGCTTGGGCTTCAGCACTTCGGCACAAGAGTGGCCCTCGAAGTCGGTTCGTTTGATTGTGCCTATGCCCCCCGCTGGTACCACTGACAACATGGGGCGCTTGGTCGCACAAAAGATGTCTGAACTGATTGGTCAAGTGGTGGTGGTCGAAAACAAGGCCGGCGCCAATGGCAATATTGGCTCGGATTTTGTGGCGAAGTCGGCACCAGACGGCTATACCCTGTTGGTCTCAGGCGTTGGTAGCCAGGGGATTAATGCCACACTTTATCGTTCAATGCCCTATGACATTGTTGAGGGTTTGACCCACATCGGAATGATCGCTAAAGGCCCGAACGCGTTGGTGGTGAATCCCGCCTTTCCTGCGAACACTTTAAGTGAGCTCATTGCCTTAATTAAAGCGAGCCCAGGCAAGTACAACTATGCTTCCACGGGCAACGGAGCCTCTAATCACTTATCCATGGAGATGCTGAAGTCAGCTGCAGATTTAAATGTTGCTCATATTCCGTATAAAGGTGGTGCGGCAGCCATGCTAGATCTGATGGCAGGGCAGGTTCCGATGATGTTCGTCAATTTTGACTCGGCTGTACCGCATGTGAAAGCAGGAAAGATGCGTGCGATTGCCGTGACGAGTTTGACCCGACGTCAGGCGCTGCCTGATGTACCAACGGTTGCCGAGTCGGGTTTTCCGGGCTTTGAGGCAGAGTCTTGGACTGCGATCAGCGGGCCGCCCAATATGCCTGCCGCTTTGGTGTTGCGGATCAATGAACTTTTAATTCGTATCGCACAAATGCCCGATGTTCGTGAAAAATTCGCAGCCTTGGGTCTTGAGGCTTCTCTGCTGAAGCCCGACGCAATGAAACAATTCGTGAAGCAAGAAGTCGATAAATGGGGCAAAGCCGTTCGTGCTTCAGGCGCAACGGTCGATTAAAAAAATTCATACAACTTGCTAACGACTCGAGATTCGAAGTCACTCGAATCATTGAATACAAACTGATTGGTGAAAGACATGAACCGTATCCTAACCGCCAAGCAACTTGAACAATACTCGGAAGAGGGAGTTGTGATCGTTCAAGACGTCGTGTCAACGGCGACAATTTTACGAATGAAAGAGGTCTTGGCTGATTTGGTTGAGAAATCGCGTGCGCTCGCGACGCACGATGATGTGTACGACTTAGAGCCCGGGCATCAAGCCTCTGACCCCAGGGTGCGTCGTATCAAAAAGCCGCATGTGGTTGACCCTGTGTTTAAAGATCTCATGACGACTCCAAAGTTTATGGGGATCTTGCAGGATTTACTCGGCGAAAACGTACGTTTGCATGGCTCTAAGTTGAATCTTAAAGCCCCACATTTCGGTTCGCCCGTTGAATGGCATCAAGATTGGGCCTTTTATCCGCACTCAAATGACGATGTGCTGGCAGCTGGGGTGATGTTGGATGACACTACGGTCGAAAATGGAGCCATGTATGTGATTCCCGGATCCCATAAAGGTCCAACTTATGATCATCACGACGCCGAAGGTTATTTCTGCGGTGCCATGGATCCAGAGACTTGTGGCGTTGATTTTTCACGCGCGGTAGCCTGTGAAGGCCCAGCCGGTTCGGTGTCGTTTCATCATGTTCGGGCTGTGCATGGCTCTGCACAAAACATTTCTAAGCGTTCGCGCGGGTTATTGTTGTATGAATTTACCGCGGCAGATGCTTACCCGTTGATGGCTGCGGGCAAAGCGGATTGGCAAGCCTTCTCAAATCGCTTGATCTGCGGCAAAGATACGATTGTGCCGCGTTGTGTGCCGGCGCCAATTCGTATGCCTTTGCCACCCGCAAAGAATCAAGGCTCGATTTATGAAAATCAAACGGCCGGCAAACGTTATTTTGGTTTTGTCGAGCAGGGTGGCAAAAAAACTCTTTTAGCCTGAGTTAACGAATCGGTTGTTGCTTTCCTGCAGTCTAGCTTGAGCGCACCGATCGGTTTGCGCTCGCATATAGTCTTTATTCACGAGGTAGTTAATGGACGTTCGCGCGGCAGTTTCGTATGAAGCAGGCAAACCACTTGTCATTGAGACGGTGCAACTGCAAGGGCCAAAGTATGGCGAGGTACTGATAGAAATTAAAGCGACTGGTATTTGTCATACCGATGAGTTCACCCGCTCGGGTGCTGATCCTGAAGGAATCTTTCCTGCCATTCTTGGCCATGAAGGCGCAGGGGTTGTGGTCGACGTTGGGCCAGGGGTCGTCAGTTTGAAAAAGGGGGATCATGTGATTCCCTTATACACACCAGAGTGTCGCCAATGTAAATCGTGTCTGTCGCGCAAAACCAATCTGTGCACAGCGATTCGTGGCACGCAAGGTAAGGGCGTGATGCCAGATGGTACAAGTCGGTTTTCGCTCGGCGGCAAACCGATTCATCACTACATGGGCTGCTCAACATTTGCGAACTTCACCGTTTTGCCTGAGATCGCGTTAGCAAAAATTCGCGAAGACGCGCCTTTTGATAAGGTTTGTTATATCGGTTGTGGCGTTACAACTGGTATTGGTGCCGTCATCAACACGGCCAAAGTTGAGCCGGGTGCCAACGTAGTGGTGTTCGGCCTAGGCGGCATTGGTTTAAACGTGGTGCAAGGGGCACGTCTGGCTGGCGCCAACATGATCGTTGGCGTAGATTTGAACCCAAGTCGACAGGCCTTGGCCACTAAATTTGGGATGACTCATTTCGTTAACCCAAAAGAGGTTGGGGGCGAGCTCGTTGCGCATCTCGTTGAATTAACCGGGGGCGGCGCAGACTATAGCTTCGAATGTATTGGCAACGTTGACGTGATGCGTCAGGCGCTTGAGTGCTGCCATCGAGGCTGGGGAGTCTCGGTCATTATTGGTGTGGCCGGTTCAGGTCAAGAAATTAAAACGCGCCCCTTTCAGCTTGTCACGGGCAGAACCTGGAAAGGCACCGCCTTTGGTGGTGCGCGCGGGCGTACCGATGTCCCTAAAATTGTCGACTGGTACATGGACGGCAAAATCAATATTGACGATCTGATTACTCACACAATGCCGTTAGAGCAAATTAATCATGGTTTTGATTTAATGCATTCTGGCGAATCGATTCGTAGCGTTGTCCTCTACTGAGCACACCATGACACAAAAACTTTTGGTCTATCAATCGCTGTGGGCGATGGAGCGCAGGCGTCCTGATGGACATGAGTGGGATTTGCAAGAAAAGCTGCGCATGATTCGCGATGCGGGTTTTGATGGGGCGGGCGTGCGGTTTGCTGACCATGATCATGTCGCAGAGGTGACTCAGTTTTTGCGCGATCATGACATGACATGGCAAGCGCAATCGTATCCACAGACAATTGATGATCTCAAACCGATACTCGAGCATGTGCTCAAGTTCGGTGCGGATCATTTAAATGTGCAGCCAGACGTGCGACCTTATACGGTGCAAGAGTGCATTCCGTTGATTATGGGTTGGCGCGAACTAGCTGCGCAAGCTGGGGTGCGCATGCATATCGAAACCCATCGAAACCGCATGACGACTGATTTATTTTTTACGTTGCATCTACTAGATGCAATCCCTGATTTGCGGTTGACCGGCGATTTGTCGCATTACGTAGTGGGACGAGAGTTTTGGTATCCAATTTCGCCCGAAGACGATGCGATGATGCAACGAATTATCGATCAGTGCTGGGGCTTTCACGGTCGGGTCGCCAGTCGTGAACAGATTCAACTGCAACTGTCGTTTCCACAGCATCAGCATTGGGTGGCTGTTTTTATGGACTGGTGGCGGCGCGGTTTTGAGCAATGGCGTAAAAAGGCCGGCACCGATGAAACCTTTACTTTCTTGTGTGAGCTTGGCCCGCCCGAGTACGCCATGACTGGCGCGGATGGCTATGAACTATCGGATCGCTGGGAAGAATCTTTAGTGATGAAAGATCAGATCAGAGCGTTGTGGCAATCTGGGCTGAAAAGCTGAACAGGCTTTTCACAACCATTTAAAACCTTTGGCTAACAGACCAACGATACCGGCCATTGCAGTCAGCGTCCAGTAAAAGTGCGCATCCATTTTTTTGCCTAAGGCTCTGAGATCTTGTTCAACGAGCCCCAGGCGAGAATCCATGCAAGTGACTTTTTGCTCTAGGCGACTGACACGCTCAATCATGATTTTCATCCTAAACTTTTCAAACACACGCTATCACCAAATTCTACAATGTCATCATCGAAATCGCTGACCCTAGGTGGACATTTTTGTAACAAAACCTTACCCGATCGAGACGACGTTTGTCTGGTTACGCTCAAGCTTTAGGTTTGGCCTTTGCTTTTGCTTTTGCTTTGTTCGCAGCGGGCAGGGGCTTGGGAGGGCGACCAAGTCTGTTCAAGGTTTCGGAGGCTTGGGCGAACGCATGATTGCCTGCGGGCACCCCGCAGTAGCACGCGGCGTGCATGATGACTTCTTTAAGGTCGTCTTCAGTTAAGCCGTTGTTGAACGCGGCCTCAACGTGCAGATTGAATTCTTCCCAGCGACCAAGCGCGATCATAAGCGCGAGCGTCATGCACGAGCGTTTTTGACGATCTAGGCCAGGACGTGTCCAGATGTCACCCCAGACAAATTGGGTGATATGGGCTTGCCATTCTTCGTTGAAGGTCGTGCGTGCCGTAGTGGCTTTGTCGACCCATGTCGGGCCCAATACAGCACGTCTGACTTTCATTCCTGCGGCATAGCGTTGCTTGTTATCCATTGTTGTCTCTTGTTGAGTTTAATAGGTGTGGTGAAATTCGCTCGAGTTTGCTGAAATTTTACCCGCTCTAGAGCGCTAAACTAGCGGTAGACAACAGGGCATGTGTAATCTGTAAAAGCGTTCGTTCAGAGCAGTTGCTTTCGAGCATTGAATCTGCAGCGAAACGGTGAGCAAAGTTTTTGAAAGGGTTAGGATGAGTCAGTCACAGCAACTGAATGTTAGATTGCCAGAGCTCTTACGGCATGAATTTGAATTCTTTGAAGAGATTACTCTGCGTTACGCTGATAATGATGCGAACGGGCACGTTAACAACGCGCACTATTACTCGTTTTTTGATACAGCGGTTGATGCGTTTTTAAAAAAGAACGATTATCGTCAGTTGATCTCTGGTCCGCTGCAAACGTTTGTCGTGGCCTCAGACTGTCGGTATTTTAGAGAAGTGTCTTCACCTGGCAATATCCAGGTTGGTGTAAAGATCGGTCGAATAGGAAACAGCACAGTGACATATTTTTTAGGGATATTTAATGAGGATGAGCCGAACAAGCCAGCGGCTCAAGGTACGTTCACTCATTGTTGTGTCACACGTGCCACGAAGCGACCAACGCCTGTTCCTGAGGCGTTGCGGGCTCTCGTGACTCAAACTAGGGGCTCTTGATGTCTCGCTTAAGTATGCGGTCTGTCTCAGGTATCCGTAGCGCTTTAATTGTTGCGTTGACCTTATGCAGCGGTCTTTCGTTTGCTGCTGAATCTGAAAAATTTCCAAGCAAAGCAATACGTATCGTTGTGCCTTTTGCGGCCGGTGGCGGTGGTGACTTTATTGCTCGCGCTTGGGCCGATAAGCTTTCAGACACAATCAAACAGCCCGTGATTGTTGAGAACCGCGGCGGCGGTAACACGGTGGTCGGCACAGACGTTGTCGCCAAGGCTGCGCCTGACGGCTATACCTTGTTACTTGTCGGCGCAAGCATTGCAACCAATCCAGCCTTGATCGAGAAATTGCCCTACAAGACGCCTGAAGACTTTACGCCGATCGGTACAGTGATTACCTATGCAATGGGCTTGGCGGCACGTGCAAACCTACCTGCAAATAACGTGCAAGAATTACTTGCCTTAGAAAAAGCCCAAGGTCCTTTAAGTATCGCGACCTCTGGCGTCGGCTCGGCGACTGCGTTGGCAGCTGAGTTGTTTAAAGGGGCAACCGGTGTCAAGCTCATGGCGGTTCCGTACAAAGGTGCCGGGCCAGCAGCCATTGACGTAGCAAGTGGTCATGTTGATCTCTTGTTTACCGGTATGTCGCAACTTAAACCACACTTGGATAGTGGACGCCTTAAGCTGCTGGCAACGTCTGGTTCAAATCGCCTAGCATCGGCGCCCGAGGTTCAAACTATTGCAGAACAGGGTGTTAAAGATTTTGAAGCGGTTGTGTGGTGGGGGATTTTGGCACCCGCTAAAACGCCAACTGCGATCGTCAATAAGCTGAATCAGGCACTTGCCGTGAGTTTGAATCACCCAGACGTGATGAAGCGCTTAGCGGTTATTGATGGAGAAGTCAGATTGTCATCCCCTCAGGCTTTTGAGACTTTGTTAAAAGAGGAAATTGCGCGTTGGGAAAAATTGTATAAACCGCAGCGCGCGACCAAAGTAGAATAAGGCGAGTCAATACCAAGTTGAGCTGTAAGCCTTGCGACAAAGTATTTGAGCCTCAGATTTCAATTACACGCATCGGAGACCAAGTTATGCCGAAACTGTTGTCAACATCTCAGGTAGCACAATATCAAAGTGAAGGTGCAACATGGCCCATTCGGGTCATGTCACGTCAAGACGCATCGGGTTTTCGAGGTGCCCTAGAGGCGCATGAAGCGCAAACAGGCAAACCCTTGCAGGGTAATTGGCGACATAAAACGCATTTGCTGTTCACGTGGGCTGATGCGATTGCACATCATCCTGCGATCTTGGATGCAGTACAAGACTGTATCGGGCCGAATATTATTTGCTGGAGCAGCACGTTTTTTATCAAAGAGGCCAATAGTCCTGGCTTTGTATCGTGGCATCAGGATTCAACCTATTGGGGCTTAGATCCCGATGATGTCATCACGGCTTGGGTGGCCTTGACCGAGGTCGACGAAAAAAACGGGTTTATGCAGGTCATACCCGGTAGTCACAAAATTGATCAGTTGCCACATCTGGATACCTTCCACAAAGATAATTTATTGTCTCGCGGCCAAGAAATTTCGGTTGACGTGGATAAGTCCAAGGCACGCGGTATTCCTTTGTCGATGGGTGAGATCTCTTTGCATCACATTAAGCTCGTGCACGGTTCGGATGCAAATCGTAGTGATGATCGGCGTATCGGTTTTGCAATTCGCTATATTCCGACTAGTGTGCGACAAACGAAATTACGCGACTCTGCGCAGCTAGTGCGCGGGGTGGATGACTACGGTCATTTTGATTGGGAGCCTCGACCTAAGGCAGATCTCGACGAAGATGCGCTTGCAGCACATGCCAATGCAGTCGAACGGCAATTGAAAGCTTTGCACCAAGGGACGGACCAGACGAGTTTTCGTCCT
>JARXAG010000142.1 GCA_029866055.1 Burkholderiaceae bacterium | reverse complement strand
GGTCATGCGCGCTCTCCAAAGTAGATGGCTGCCAGGTGCGGATCTTTTAGGATATCTTCAGAACTGCCTTGGGCAAGCAATTTGCCTTGATCCAAAAACGCGACGCGGTCTGAAAGCTTAATGACGATATCAAGGTTATGTTCAATGATACAAATTGTGATTCCACGCTTGGCATAATCGCGTAACAAGGTCACGAAGCGATCAAACGAGCGAGGGTCTAGGCCCGAAGCGGGCTCGTCAAGCAGCCAGAGCTTGGCCTCGCTTGCCATAATCCGCGCAAGACTTAAAAATTTTCGTTCGGCGTAGGCAAGATCAACCGCACGTTCGTGGCGTTTGTCGAGAAGCTGTGTTTCAGTCAAAATTTCAGTGACGCGTTGCTCGGCGGCTTTACGACCGCCTTGCCAAAGCCAACTGCTGCGCTCTGTGACGGTCATGACGTTTTCTTCGACCGTCATTTGACTGTACAGGCGTAAATCTTGAAAGGTCCGTGCGATACCGAGGCGTGCAACCTGCCAAGGCTGAAAGCCTTTCAGTGGCTTGCCCAGCCAATGTATGGTGCCACTGCTCGGGATTAAGTGCCCCGTGATCAGGTTGAATAAGGTCGTTTTGCCTGCACCATTGGGGCCTACCAAGGTCGTAATCACACCGGCTGGAAGATCGAGCGTCACATCATCAATGGCTTGTAAGCCACCAAAATTTTTATTGACGTTTTTAATTTCTAGCAAGATCTCTTGCGGCGAAGTTGAGGTCGTCATGCTGACTTCTCCTTGCTGCGCCCACCCACCAAACCGCCTGGGCGAAACATCATCAAGAGCACCATGGCTAAGCCATAAATGATTTGCTGAATCGAGCCAAGTTCAGTTGGAGGTAAAAAGGGTAAATACGTCAGCGCTGCGGGCAGAGACATCAGCAGCGCCGCACCCACAATCGGCCCGAACAAGGTGCCCGTACCGCCAATAATCACCATCGCCATTAAAAGAATCGAAGTCTCGAGCACGAAGCTCTCGACGTTGATGAAGCTGATATAAAACGCATACAGTGAACCGGCGACGCCAGCCAAGCCCGCAGCAACCGCCACTGAGAGTGTCTTGACCGCGTTGACATGTTTGCCATAGGTTTGGGCGGCTGACTCGCTGTCCCGAATCGCCATCAAGCTGCGGCCAAAGCTGCCGCGCACCAATAGGGCGGTGATCCCGACCACGATGCCAAGCACCACTAAGGCCAGCATCAAGAACGCGGTGTCGTCGTTAAAGGTGTACCCCCACAGCTTGGGGCGCGGAATGCCGATCATGCCCCCTAAGCCGCCAGTGATGGATTTCCATTCAGAGAAAATGGTGACGCCAATCACTTGTAAGCCCAGCGAAGCGGCCACAAAATACTCACCTCGTACGCGCAAAGCTGGAAGGGCAAGCGCCATTGACAAGATCGCTGAAATGGCAGCCGAGGCGGCCATACAAAGCAGCAATGAGTCAGAGGCGTGCATGGCGATGTATGCAGTGGCGTAAGCACCTACGCCGAAGAAGATGGCATGCGCGAGCGAAAAAATACCGGCATAACCCATAATAAAATTTAGGGTCAGCGCCAAAATCGCATTGATGCAAAACAGTACGGCAATATTTTGAAGATAGGCAATCATGTTTCGTTCTCTTTTAAGACATAACCGCACGGCCGTACACACCACCGGGGCGGAACAGGATGAACAAGAACAGAATCACAAAGGTGACGGCTTCGCTCCATTGCGGGTCAATGAATGCCAGGCACAGATTCTCGGCCATGCCTAAAATCAAACCGGCCATCGCGGCCCCGCGCAAACTACCGACGCCTCCTACGATTGTTGCGGCAATACTGATGAGCATCACATGGTTGCCCATGGCTGGGTTCAAGCCAGACGTTGCGGCTGTCAGGATGGCGGCTGGCACGACCAAAATTGAACCAATCAAAAAGACGTATTGCGATAGCAGGCGTGGCGTGAGCCCATAGACTTCGATCAGATTTGGGTTTTCACCCAAGGCACGCAGAGCAATACCCAGATTTGTTTTTGTTAATAACCACTGCAAAGCGATAAAAAATATTAAGGCGCAGGCAATCACCACTGCCGCAATTGGCGCGACATACAGACCTGGTATCACCTCAAGACTTTTACTCAAGGGGGTGGATACCGTCACTGCGCCACGATCAAAGATCATTGCAATCAGGTTTTGTACGATGATAGCCATGCCGAACGAAGCGACAAACACCGTAAAAAATGAGCCTTCGTGTCGCTGAATGATCGCGTAGACATAGCGGTCAAGCAGCACGCCGAACAGGCTTGCAGCAAAGGTGGCTGCAAGTGCCGCCACCGGCCAACTTAGGTGTAGAACTGAATAACACTCGTAAAAAATATAACCGGCAATCGTAAAGGTTGCCCCATGCGCCGCGTGAAAAATCCGGGTCATGCCAAAGATCAGCGAAAACCCAGCTGCAATCAGCGCGTAGAGCGCGCCGGTTTGCAGGCCGTTAATAAAAAGTTGCGTGAACAGCATGAGGCAATATCCTAAAGCAAGCTAAAGCGCTAAAAACTTATTTCCCTGCCACGACTACTTTGGAGGTGCCGTCGCCTACGATCTGATTGATTTGGATCGGGGCTTTGACTGTGCCATCTTCAGCGAACGACACGGTTGCGCCAACAAACTCAAAGGTCTTAGTGGCTTTGCGTTGGGCCAGTAAGTTTTCGCCTGTGACGGGTTTGCCTGCTTTCTCGAGAGCCGAGGCGAGCTCAGCAAACGTTAACACCGCGTTGTAGTAGTTCACCACGTAGGCGCCTGGCTCTTTGTTGTACTTTGCTTTGTAATCGGCGACTACGCGCTTAGTGAGTGGGTCATCGCGCGTCAGGTTCAGTTGCTGAGCAGTAAAGTAAACGCCTTTAGCTTCAGGCAAAGACAAAACAGACGGTGTTGAAAATGCCGAGTAGCTTGCGATGGGTTGGTTAATACCGTTATCGCGCAGTTGCTTAATCAACTGGACTTGTTGATTGCCGTAAGACGCAATGTAGACAACATCAGGTTTAGTGTCGCGTATACGAGCCGCAATGCCTGAAAATTGTTGTGCAGTTGTCGGAATCGAAAAGCTACCTACCATTTCGCCGCCGGCGGCTTTGACCTCGGTACCAAGGTCTGTTAAGAGCGCCTGTCCGATTGGGTCATCGACATACACCATCGCAACGCGTTTAAAGCCCTTTTCTTTGACCAAGAAGGGCGCCATGGTGCGAACTTCAAAGTTGGCCAATGGAATCACGTTCCAGAAGTAGTCGCCCAGCGTGGCGAGGTCGGGGCCAACGGCGCCTCCGTTGACTATCACGGTTTTAGTACGCGCACCGACTGGAGCAACGGCTTTAGAGACACCTGTGAAGGCCGACAGCGCATAGGGCACTTTGGACACATTGACCAACTTGGTGGCCGCAGTCACGCCCTGTGCAGGCAGGGCCTGACTGTCTTCGTAAATCACCGACAAGGTGCCAGATAATTTTTTATCGGCGTTGATGTGCTCAATCGCTAAGTTGACGCCCGTACCAAAAATTTGACCGTACTCGGCATTCGCACCACTCATCGGGAAAATTGCACCGATCTTGTAGTCTGCTGCCGCAGCGGGCAACGCCCATGCAGCCTGAATAAGGGTAAGCCCTAGGATGAGTTTTTTCATGAGATTGCTCCTAAAGTGCTGTGAGCAAAGCGTGCAAGAGGCAGGCGTGATCACAACGGTTTTTATTTTTCGTTTTTGCTACGAACGAGTCACTCGGCGCATTCTTTCAGGATTTCGGCTCTGTGTCCAATGAAAGGTTTAGGCGTAAGCCTATATGGCTGGTCAATTCATTTAATGTTGCGCGGCAACATGAAGCATGCGTGCGCGTAACGCCTTTTTATCGACTTTATTGGTGCTCAAGATACGGGGCAGAGCTTCGATAAAAAAAATGGACTTAGGCTTTTTATAACTTGCGATTTGTTGTCGACAGTGCTCGATCAGCTCTTGCGAGTCGGGCTGCTGTCCGCGGCAGACGATAAACGCCACGACTGCTTCGCCCCAGGTGTTGTCAGGCGCACCCACGACGGCGACCTCAAAGACCGAGGGGTGTGTCAGCAGTGCCTCTTCGACCTCGCGCGAATAAATATTTTCGCCGCCCGAAATGATCATGTCTTTTTTTCGATCGACTAAAAAGAGAAAATGCTGAGCATCAAAGTAGCCTAGGTCGCCGGTGTAGCACCAACCGTCTCTGATGGTCTGATGTGTGGCGACAGAGTTGTTCCAGTAGCCTTGCATGGTGGCGTCTGACAAGATCGTAATCTCGCCAACTTCGTTGGTATTGCAGATTGAACCATCGTCTTTGCGCAGCACGATCTGACAGCCAAAATAGGGCTGCCCCGCCGAGGCCAGGCGCTTGGTTTCGTGTGGCTGACCCGAGAGAGTGTGTTGATGCTTGTAGAGGCACGTGCCCAGCATGCTTTCAGTCATGCCATAGACCTGCATAAAGATTGGCCCAAATTGCTGGATTGCTCGCTTGAGCAGGGGCACAGGCATGGGTGCGGATGAATAAATAACGGTGTGCAGTCGGTTTGGTTGGTTGAGTTGCTCGCTTGGTGCATCCAGCAGCGTTTGAATCATAATTGGGGCTAAGAGCGCTGCGGTGATCGGTTGCTGCGAAAGTGCCAATAAGACCAGGCTGGCGTCAAAGGCGCGATGTACGGCAACGGCGCCCCCGGCCCAGGCGTATGACAAGTAAATACTGAGCGCCCCCAAGTGGTAGAAAGGCATCACAAGCAACGCGCAATCTTGCGGGCTTGCAGCAAAGATGTTTGAACAATTCTTAGTTTGCTCAAGTTGTCCGCGATGGCTGTGCATCACCCCTTTAGGTTGGCCGGTTGTGCCGCTGGTGTAGACCAAAAAGATGATGTCCTGCTCGCGTGCGCTCAAGGCCGGTCGGGTCGTTGCGGCTTGGCTGACCAGCTGCCCACAGTCGTGGTAGACGTGCGTCAGAGCAGGCGTTGGCGTGCCGATACATATTAGGATGGGCAGAGTCGTTAAGCTCGCGCAAATCTCTTGCACGCGCTCGGTGTATTGCGCCTCAAAGAGCCATACGCTTGGGGCGCTATCTTGAAGAATATGCACTTGCTCGCGCGCACTCAGGCGGTAGTTGAGTCCAACGCAGGTCAGACCCGTTAGCCCGGCGGCTGCGATCAATTCAAGCGTTTCGACGCAGTTTTGTGCCAGGATCGCGACGCGGTCTTGGCGTCGCAAGCCTAATGACAGTAGCGCATTACCCAGTTGATAGGCTTGTGCCAACAAGGTTGCATGTGTGACCTCACGACCGTTGAAGTAGATAGCGGTCTTGTCACCAAAGAGCACAGCATTTCTTTCAAAGATTTCGCCTAAGATCACAAGATGCCTTTGTTATTGCGTTGGAGTGAATCGTTGCTTTGAACTGAGTGGCACTAAGCTTATGATACCGTTTGCAGTGTGGCGGCACAAAGGCAGTTTTTGGTGAGAAAAAATGAATTTCGAAATGAGCAGCGAGAATAAACTGATCGCAGGCACGGTACGACGCTTTATTAAAGAGCGGCTCGCACCGCTTGAGGCGGGCATCGATGCGGCTGATGACATTGACCCAGCGACGCTTCGCGCTTTAAAACAAGACGTGATCGCCTTGGGCCTGTTTGGCTACAACATGCCGGCAGTGCTCGGTGGGCCCGAACTGAGCGTAGCTGCGCAAAGCGTCATCGACGAAGAGCTTGGGCGTACAACTATGCCCTTAGCCGAAGCCTTTGGTCATTTGCCCGGTTCGTTGCGTCTGGTCAACGAGGCGCAACGCGAATGGCTGCTTAAGCCACTGATGCGGGCCGAGGCGACCATCGCCTATGCGTTGACCGAGCCCGGCGCGGGATCTGATCTATCTGCGATCGCCACGCGCGCCGAGAAAGTGTCTGGCGGTTGGCGGTTGAACGGCACAAAACATTTTATTTCGGCTGCCGAGCACGCAGATTTCTTGTTGGTGCTGGCCGTCACGGCCCCCCAAGAGCCGCTCAAAACCAAGCTGACGACGTTCATTATCGAGCGCGGTAATCCCGGCTGGAAAAACCTTCGACGCTTTCGCAAAATGGGCTGGCATGGTCATCCGCTCTCAGAGTTGGCGTTAGATGACTGCTTTGTTGCGGATAGCCACGTCTTGGCGCAGCCAGGCCAAGGCTTTGCAACGATGATGGCCACGATCAACAATGATCGACTCATGGTTGCTTGTAAGTGCGTAGGGATCGCGCAGGCGCTCACGGATTTAGTCTTGCCGCATGTTCGTCAGCGTAAAACCTTTGGCACGGCTTTGGGCGAGCATCAAGCGATCCAGTTGATGATTGCGAATAACGACGTCGAGCTTGATGCGGCTAGGTTGCTCACGCAAAAAGCAGCCTATCTTGCTGATCAGGGCAGTAGTGAGTTTCGTATCGCGGCCTCGCGCGCCAAGTTGTATGCCAGCGAAATGGCGGGACGCGTAGCTGATAACGTGATGCAGATCTTCGGCGGGGCTGGTTACATGGCCGACTTGCCTGTTGAGCGGTTTTATCGCGACGTGCGAGCCTTCCGAATCGGCGAGGGTACCTCTGAGATGCAGCGCTTACAAATCGCGCGCCATGTGCTTCTTAGTGCCTAGTTCTTATTTTTCAGTGAAAGCTCAAAGAGGCTGCGATGCCGCGCGTATCAGATCAAGTGGTGATAGTCGGTGCTGGTGAGACCAAAGTTGGTAAATTACCCGGACTGCAATCGGTACACATCCAAGCCTGGGCGGTGCAGCAGGCTTTAGTCGATTGTGGATTGCGCGTCAGTGAGCTCGATGGTCTGATCAATTTAGATCCTTATGCTGTCCCGCACTCGATGTTTTCGTCGACCCTCAGTGAATACCTTGGTCTGAAGTCTAAGTTTTTGTCGACGCTTGACGTGGGCGGTACCGTCACCGGTATGACGATGCTGCAGCAGGCTGTCTGGGCGATTGAGGCGGGTCACTGCGAAGTGGTGGCGTGCGTGTATGGCGAAAACGCGTTGACCGCGCGTGCGCCTGAGCAACGCGGTTTAGCCATGCAAAATTTAATGGGCGGCCAAGAGTGGGAAGAGCCCTTTGGTGTGCACGGGATGGTGACGCCCTATGCACTGGTCGCACAGCGCTATCTGCACCAGTATGGCGCCACAGTCGACGATTTTGGCGAGGTGTCTGTTTTGACCCGACGTCATGCGTTAAATAATGAAAACGCCCAAATGAAAAAGCCAATGACGCTAGAAGATCATCGCGCAAGCAAAATGATCAGTTCACCGTTACGCTTGCTTGACTGCTCGCTAGTCTCAGACGGCGGGGGCGCAGTGATCTTAACGACGCGCAGCAGGGCTCAACGAATGGGGCAGCCTTTTGTCTCGATTAAATCGATGGCAATGCGCGCCACCCATAGCTCAATTGCACAGCTCCCCGATCTTGAAGACTTTGGGATGCGCGAAGCGGGTCGTGATGCCTTCGAGGCTGCTGGTGAGGGACCTGAGGCGATGCAGGTTGCGCTCTTGCACGATGCCTTTTCTGTCTCTGTACTCATTACGCTTGAAGCCTTGGGGTTTTGTCAGCCTGGTCAGGGCGGCAATTATTTGCGTGCGGGGCATGCGAGCATGGCGGGGCGTTGTCCGCTCAATCCACACGGTGGCTTGCTATCGCAAGCGCACATCGGTGGCATGCTGCATTTGACCGAGGCGGTTCAACAATTAAGGGGTCGTGCCGGGCGACGACAAATTGAGGGTGCTCGCCGCGCAGTGGTCAGTGGCAATGGCGGCGTCTTCTCGGTTTGCGGCGTGATGGTACTCGAGGCCAACTAATGTCTAAATCCTATCAAGCAGTTTTGCATACGCCAACGATTGATTCGATCCCCTTCTGGAGCGCTTGCAATCAAGAGCAGCTGTTATTGCAACGTTGCGCAGAGTGCGAGGCGTTTTTTTATTATGCTCGCAGACTGTGCCCACATTGCGGCGGCGAAAAAATCTCGTGGCTGCAGAGCACCGGCAAAGGCACGGTCTTTTCTTTTTCAGAAGTCGCCGTATCTTTTTTTGGGCCAGAGTGGGATGCCGACTTGCCCTATACCGTTGTCTTAGTCGATTTAGATGAGGGCCCGCGTATGCTGAGTCGTATGCTTAAGCAAGATCAAGCACGGGTTAGCATCGGCGCGCGCGTGCAAGTCAGTTTTGTACAGGTGCACGCGCAAAAACTACCGTTTTTTGAGTTGCTTTGAGTGGCTTGATTTCCTCCTCGCCCTAAAGAACGGGGATTCCTACGGCGTAAACCTCGGGGTGAGGTCGATCGCTTCGGTGGGTTTAAAAAGTACGGATGTTGCGTGTGCAGATCACTCGGCCCTTGAAAAAAAATGTAGCATGGCCTCGTTGATGGCTGGCGCGTTTTCGTACTGCGCCCAATGCCCGGCGCGCGCGATCATTTGAAGCGTGGCCGACGGTAGCGTGTCTTGGGTGAGTTGCATACGCGCCTCTAAGTGCGGGTGCGCGTATTGATCGTGTTCTCCCCACAGAATTTGCAGTGGGCAATTCACCTGCTGCAGGTTAGCGAGCAGCAGCGGGCTTAAGCTCAAGGGTCGGCTATCAAAGCGCGTTTCATTGATGTGTACTCGGTGCATGGCGAGCATCTCGTCGGTAATCGACTCTGGGTAGTACAACATGATGGCTTTGAGGTTGTGACGCATCACCTCGTTTTGTGCCTCAAGCGAGTTACCTGCGCTACGCATACTGCGGGTGTCGATCGGGATTGCACGCTTAATGCCAAAGCCTGCTGGGCCAATGAGGCTCATCTTTTTTATTCGCTCGCCAAACTTAATGGCTAAGCCGCTAGAAACCACTGAGCCAAACGAAAACGCACCAAGTAAAAAAGGTTCGTGCGTGAACGGCAATGTTTGAAGCTGCTCGTAGACATAGTCAATGTATTGCTCTGAAGCCACACCTGGAGGCAGGTCGGGCGATTCACCAAAACCTGGCAGATCAATCGCCCAAACGCGGTAGTGCTCAGCCAGCACTGCCGTATTGCGGATCCAGTGCTTACGCGAACCCGTGCCGCCGTGCACGAGTAGAAGATTCTCGCCTGCGCCTGTTACGCTGTATGCGATAGTCGATTCAGACCTTGTCATGTTGTGAGTAGCTTTATTTTTTTATACCAAGAATTTCGTTCAAGACTTCGTCGGTGTGTTGCCCTAAAGTTGGTGCCGCACGGCGATACTGAACCGGTGTTGCAGAGAAATTCATGGGGCTTGCTGTGGTTGGGCTTGAGCCCCCCGTTGG
>JARXAG010000103.1 GCA_029866055.1 Burkholderiaceae bacterium | reverse complement strand
TATGGATGGCGCTAGCTTGATTAAGTATCTCAAGCCGATTCTGCTCAATCAAAATCCGCTTGATCGCGAGCGTCTCTATAAAGCGATGTGGAAGCGCGTTCGCACCACAACCGCACGCGCCATTGGTGCGATGGATGTCGCGCTTTGGGACATCGCCGGAAAAATCGCGGGCTTGCCTATTCATCAACTGCTAGGCTCTTATCGTGATCGCATTCCGGCTTACATTAGCTCAGCCGTCTTGGCGGCTCCAGAGGCGTATGCCGAAGAAGCACAGCACTACAAGTCACTAAACATGGCCGCCTACAAAATTCATCCGCCACAAGTCTGGCAAGATGATATCAAGGTGTGTGAGGCTGTTCGCAAGGCCGTCGGAGACGACTACACCTTGATGTTGGATTCGGTCTGGAGCTACGATTACCCTGCCGCCTTGCGCGTTGGTCAGGCAATCGAAGCGCTTAGCTTTTATTGGTATGAAGATCCGTTAGCCGATGCCGATATCTACAATTATATTGAACTGAAAAAGCATCTGACGATCCCAATCATGGCAACTGAATATCCAGCGGGCGGTTTGGATTCATACGCGCCTTGGATTAAAGAACGCGCCACTGATTTCTTGCGTGGCGATGTCGCAGTAAAGGGTGGCATCACAACTCTGATCAAGACTGCGCATTTAGCTGAAGCCTTTCATTTAAATTATGAAGTGCACCACGGTGGCAACTCGCTCAATAACTTCGCGAATTTACACGTGATCATGGCGCTTCAAAACACTGAGCTTTTTGAAGTGCTGTTGCCGGCAGAGTCGCAAAAATATGGGCTGCTGCAGGATATCGAAATCGATGCGCAAGGGATGATTCACGCACCCATGGCTCCCGGCCTTGGCGCACAAATCGATTTTGAACTGATCAAACGAAAGACGCTGGGAGTGTTGACCTAACGCTTGCGAAGCCTCAGGCCTTAACCTCTGAGTCCTGAACTGCCTCATACTGCCGCCAGACGCAAGCGCCTTTGGCAGCCTTATCCAAAGCGGCCAAGTATTTTTCGTGTGCAAATAAGTCATCGGCGCTGGGCAAAATAACCGGCAAGTTCAACGCGTCAAGTCGTTGCTCGTTTGCCGCTACGCTGGCGGTTTCTGGCACGTCAAAGTTATCGATCATCAAACTGTCTTGACCACGTGTCATGGCTAGCCAAACTTCAGCGAGCAGCCGTGAGTCTAGCAGCGCGCCGTGCAGCTGCCGGTGCGCGTTTGACACCCCATAGCGATCACATAACGCATCAAGAGAATTACGCTTACCTGGGTGCAAGGTTTTTGCGTGTGCGAGCGAGTCTGTCACGCCCGAGCAAAAAGTGGTGACGGGTTCACGATCGATACGTTTGAGCTCGGCGTTTAAAAACTTTAAATCGAAAGGCGCGTTATGAATGATGAGTTCAGCGCCCTCAATAAAGGCTAAAAATTCGTCGACTTGCTCTTCGAAACGCGGCTTCGTTGATAAAAAGTCTGTTGTCAGGCCGTGTACTTCAAGCGCACCCGCATCACTGTCGCGCCCAGGGTTCAAGTACGTATGAAAGTCGCGCCCAGTGATCCCGCGGTTAAGCACCTCAATGGCACCAATCTCAACGATACGATGCCCATAGACAGGGTCGAGGCCTGTCGTTTCAGTATCAAGAATAATCCAGCGCATAAATTGGGTGACCTAAAAAGGGCGAGCGAACGAAAGGCGACCGCTAAATTAAAAAGTGTAAATCTACGGTACACGGTCGGCGAGTGAAGCGTGGCACCTACCTTGCTTTCAAACAATCCGAACCGATACTTCAACTATAGCGTGAGCAGCGCGTCATCTCACATCCGTGATCGCGCGTCCTCGACCCCACGGTTAGCTAGCAGGTCGGCGCGTTCGTTACCGGGATCACCAGCATGTCCCTTCACCCAACGCCAGGTGATGTCGTGCTGCGCAACTAAACCATCTAATAAGAGCCAAAGATCGGCATTTTTGACTGGCTTTTTGTCAGCCGTGCGCCAGCCGCGCTGCTTCCAGCCATGAATCCACTCGGTCATCCCCTTCATGACGTATTGCGAGTCGATATGCAAGGTGACCTTGCAAGGCCGCGTCAAGGCACGCAACGCCTCAATGACGGCCATCATTTCCATGCGGTTGTTGGTGGTTAAGGGTTCGCCGCCGTGTAACGTTTTTTCAACGCTGCCTCGCTTTAACAAAACGCCCCAACCACCAGGGCCCGGGTTACCTTTGCAGGCGCCATCTGTCCAAATTTCTACGGTGTCTTCAGTATTCATCAGTGACTTACTCGTTATGCGGCTTTGAGCCCGTTTTTTGCTGCAACGTTGCGCCAGCGGTCTGGCGCGCACCTTTGCGCAGAGGTGCAGCGCTTTTCCAGCGTGGTGTAATGAGTCGCATGCCGGCCACGCGTTTAACCGCTGAAACAACATACACGGCACCACAGACTGGCCACCAACGGTTGCCGGCCGCTTCGGCGAACGCAAAGCGATCGAGCCATTTTTGTGAGCGAAGTGGGGGAACATAACAGCCAAAGTGCCCTAATTCGATTTCGAACGACAACAACTTGAGCCAGTCTTTTAGCCGGGGCAGCGACACCTGGGCCTGAATAGGCCGCGGTAACCAAGGTGTCAAATATGGGGTTCGATGGCGTACGCCCCAAAGACTCCAGGGGTTAAACCCTGAAATCACGACCCGGCCTTCAGGCACTAGAACACGTTCAACCTCGCGCAAGACTTGATGTGGGTGAGCACTTGCTTCTAAGCCATGTGGCAAAACCAAAAGGTCTACACTTTGGGAGTCAAAAGGTAAGAACTCTGGTTCGGCCAACACCATGCCCGCCCAATCCGCCGCGGGCAACACCGGCAACTCGGCACCCGCGTAGGCCTTGAAAGGCATCCGGTTGGCGCGCAAGAGGTCAAGATTAGGTTGCCCCAGTTGCAACGCGTGATAGCCAAACACGTCGGCGACCATCTTATCGAAGCAGGTTTGCTCAAAGCGCTGCACATACTGACCGAGTTCGCTCTGTCGCCACTGCTCAAAGTCTACAATAGGGGATTGTGATTTAGACACGGGTTCTCAAAAATGAATAAAACTCAACACCAACTTGATTTCGTACAGCCTTGCCCTGGCATCTCTCCGATCTCGGCCTTCAGCGACAACTATATCTGGTTAGTCTCTAACGGTCGCCAAGCCTTGGTGGTTGATCCTGGTCAAGCCCAGCCAGTATTGAAGGTTCTAAAAGAACTGCAACTCTCATTGAACGCTATTTTACTCACCCATCATCACGACGACCACGTTGGCGGGGCCGCTGAACTGGTAGCGCAAACGGGTGCAAAGGTTTGGGGGCCCGCCGGCGAGGTCTTGCCAGTGTGCGACGTGGCATTGGTTGAAGGCGACACCTTCGAAGATACGTCGCTTGAGTTAAAACTCTCGGTTTTGGATATTCCCGGCCATACCGCGGGGCATATTGCATTTTTTGGTACTTTTGGCACCACCCCTGTTTTGTTTTGTGGCGATACACTGTTTGCAGCAGGCTGTGGGCGCGTGTTTGAAGGAACCCCCGCCCAAATGGAAGCGTCGCTGGCAAAACTAGCGGCCCTGCCAGCAGATTCGCGGGTGTATTGCGGGCACGAGTACACACTGTCAAACATGCGCTGGGCCTGTGAGGTTGAACCCGATAATGTTGCACTACAGAGCTGGCAAGAACACGCCAGCGAGCAGCGTCGTTTAAACCAGCCTACCCTCCCCAGCTCGGTCGAACTTGAGTTGGCCTGTAATCCGTTTTTGCGCGTGCGGCAGCCCAGTATTGTGCAAGCCGCCACCAACTGGGCGCAACGCGAACTCACCACCCCTGTTGAGGTGTTCGCAGCGCTCAGAGAGTGGAAAAACAACTTTCGTTGAAGCTCATGCGTTTTTTCCGTTTGTTGTGCGTGCTCAGTCTGCTAGCCTTAGTAGGCTGTGCCGTTCCGGATCAAAAAAGCCGTTACGTCGCTGCGGACACCTCGCGCACGATCGATTTGACGATCCCGCCGCTTGACGCCTGGGAGCGCATCCGTCGCGGTTTTGCCATCCCCAACCTCAACACACCCCTCTCGGCCAAGTGGACAGCCTATTACGCCTCGCACCCTGAAGCGATGCAGCGCATGGCTGAACGGGCTGGCAAATACTTGTATTACATCGTTGACGAAATCAATCGGCGCGGCCTACCCACCGAGTTAGCCTTGCTGCCGTTTGTCGAAAGTGCCTATAACCCGGTCGCGTTTTCAAGCGCTAGAGCCTCTGGACTTTGGCAATTTATCCCCAGCACAGGCACGCAGTTCAAGCTCAAGCAAGACTGGTGGCACGATCAACGACGTGACCCCATCGCCTCGACCAACGCGGCACTCGACTACCTTGAATATCTGTTTGAGTTTCAGGGCGACTGGTATCTGGCACTTGCCTCTTACAACTGGGGTGAAGGCTCAGTCAAACGCGCGGTCACACGCAACATGGCGATGGGCAAGTCAACCGACTATCTGTCTCTTAGCATGCCCAACGAGACCCTGAACTACGTCCCCAAGCTGCAAGCGATTAAAAATATCGTGGCCGACCCCGAGCGCTACGCCGTCGTGCTACCTCAAGTCGATAACAGTCCTTACTTTGTTGCGGTGCAAAAGAAAGTCAATATCGACTTCACGGTCGCTGCACAATTGGCTGAAATGCCGATTGCTGACTTTCACGCGCTAAACCCCTCGTTTAACCAACCGGTTATTTCAGCGCAAGAAGAGCATGTCGTCATCTTGCCTCGCAATAAAGTTGATATTTTCAATGCCAACCTTTTGCAGTATCAAGGCGAACTCTCATCCTGGAAAACCTACGAAGCCAAGACGGGCGATACCTTTAGCTCAATTGCTGCCAAGTTTGGCGTAGCCGAGGCCCGTTTGCGTCAAGCGAATCGCATTGAACCAAACGCGCGCGTCACTGCAGAGCAAATCGTCATTATTCCTGGTCCAGCCGGACAAGGGCTGCAACTTGCGCCACCCAGCGCCTCGGGGGTGCCGCAAGTTGCAGGGCGACAGCCAAGTGCCACAGCCAGCCAACAAGTGCGCATCCATGTTGTACGTAAAGGCGAATCCCTCGAATCGATCGCTCGCCAATACAATACGACTATCGTGAATTTGCGCGCGCTGAACAGCCTAAAAACTGATACCGTTCGAGTCGGCGCTAAACTGCGTGTTCCCGGTACGGGCAATCGTAGCTGACGCCCCATCCGCTTTGGTAGATCCGATTCGTTGACTTTTAATTTCTAGGATTTTTATGGGCTTTCTTTCTGGCAAACGCATTTTAATTACGGGCGTTATCTCTAATCGGTCGATTGCCTACGGCATTGCCAAAGCCTGCCACGAACAAGGTGCCACACTGGCTTTCACCTACGTTGGCGAACGTTTTGAAGAACGGGTCAAAGAATTTGCAGCCGATTTTGGTAGCAATATCGTGTTGCCCTGTGATGTCGCCGAAGATAGTCAAATCGAAGCCACCTTTACCGAGCTCGCCAAACATTGGGATGGGCTAGAGGGCTTGGTTCACTCGATTGGCTTTGCCCCGCGCGAAGCCATTGCCGGAGAGTTTCTAGAGGGACTCTCACGTGAAGCCTTTCGAATTGCGCACGACATTTCTTCGTACAGCTTTCCGGCCTTAGCTAAAGCCGCTCGACCAATGATGCAAGGGCGCAATGGTGCCTTGATCACGCTCACCTACCTTGGTGCCGAGCGCGTGCTTGCCAACTACAACACCATGGGGCTCGCCAAAGCTTCGCTAGAGGCCTCAGTGCGCTACTTGGCCGCCAATCTTGGGCCCGAAGGCATTCGTGCCAACGGCATTTCAGCGGGTCCGATTAAAACTTTGGCAGCGAGTGGCATTAAAGATTTTTCAAGCATCTTGAAGTTTGTCGAAGCCAGCGCGCCCTTGCGTCGCAATGTCACCATCGAACAAGTGGGTAACGTGGCTGCGTTTTTACTGTCAGACCTAGCCTCGGGTGTGACTGGCGAAATTCTGCACGTCGATTCGGGCTTTTCAAACGTTGTGGCTGGTCTCGTCGAATAAGCGTTTGAACCGACAGCCTACCGAGCGCCCAACTGCAATATTTCGGCTGCACTATTAACGTTGGCCATATCTGAAGATTTGGCCAACAATGATTTAGCTCGCCGTTCGCCCAACACGGGTATGACCAACTCAAGAAACTTTTCAGCAAGTTGTTCATCATTCATCGGATTGGTCACGCTGCCCGTTGCATCACGCGTGAAGTGTTCAACTTCGCGGCCATCACGCAACCGAATCCTCACAACCGCTTGGTTATCTTGCAGCGCTGAATCTGCGACCACCTCAGCACACTCTTGCAAGCCTCGAACTGCAGGATCCATGACACTATTTAAAGTGCCTTGGGCAATGCCAGCTGCACCGTACACCAGACTTGCCCCCACCCAGTGATACAGGCTCACCTGAGCATCTAACACGGTTTCGGGCAGTTTGCGCCAACACAATGTCAGCGCATCTGGGTGTACCCGCAGCGAAATGTTTGCAATATCTTGATGGCTAATCTTGTGAGTGCGCTGCAAATGCAAACAAGCATCGATTGCCGGATGAACCACGATGCCACATGGGTAAGGTTTGAAGGCATTATTCAAGGATTCAAAACGCTCGCCGAGCTGATCGCGTATCAAACTCGCATCATGGCCCCCGGTCAAGACTTGCAGTAACCCGTTACGGCCATCAATCGCAATTGCGCTACACGCGTAATTGGCAGCAGCCAGATGAGCAGCTACCACGCCATCGCGCGCGGCGAGCCCCGGCACAAAGGTGATGGCCATGCTCCCGTGTGCTGCGCGCAGGCCACCCGCCTGACTCGCGGCGAGCCCAAGCGCCGACACCATTTGAGGTTGCGTCAAATTCAACAAACGACCCACTGCAGCGGCAGCTCCGATCGCGCCAGATAAGCCGGTCATGTACCAACCCATATTGGCGCCACCCGCCTTGATCGCGCAGCTCACACGGCACTCAAGCTCGAGGCCAATTGCCAAAGCGTTGAGCATTTGCTCACCGCTCACTGGTCGGTCGACTGAACCGAGCTGATACGCAGTGGCTAGTATGGCCGAAGCAACTGGCCCCGTCGGATGGGTAATAGTTGAAAGATGCGTGTCATCATAGGTATGCGCTGACGCGGCCAAACTACCGATCAATGCGGCATCTGGTAGCGAGGTCGCTTCGTAGCGCCCTAAACTGGGGACATCACCCGCCCCCATCGACAACAGCCCCGTCACGGCAGCATCAACTGAGGGCATCAATGCGCCGCCTGTCGCACAGGCGACAAAATTCACCCAAGCCCGCTGAGTATGCACACGCACAGCGTCAGGCAGACTGCCCCAACTTTGCGTCCGTGCATAGTCTGCCATGCAAAGGGTCACTGGATCTAAGATTGTGCGTGTCATGTTGAAACCATTGTTGATGTCTAAACGATTTGCCCTTTTCAGCGCAAACGGTAATTGATTTGTTACTCGCCCTGGATGCGTTTGAGGACCGGCAATAAATATTTACGAAATTGCGCCGGGTTTTCGCTCATCGGAAAATGCCCCACTTCGCGCATGACGGTCACTTCAGCACCTGGTATCGACTCGGCTGTACGAAGCGTATCTTCAGGCGTACACGAAAAATCGTACTCGCCCGTTAGCAGATAAAGCGGGCATAAGTCTGTACGAATACCCGTCAACTTGCCCCGCAAGTCGCTGTCAACCCGATAAAAATATAGGTCACCCTTAAAAATACCAGGGCCACCTTGCATATATTGCCAAAGCGTTTCATGCCGGTGGACTGCTGGCGAATGCGGCGCCACCAGACCCGACACCAAGGCTGCGCACACCTCGCCGCCATGCACATCACCGCGATGCAACCACGAGGTGTCGTACCAGGGCTGTTGATGATCTGCGGCTTCAACGCCTATCAAGGCGCGAAATTTATCTGAATGCAGATGGGCGAGTTGCAAAACAATTCGCCCACCAATTGAACAACCAATCACCACTGGGCGCACGAGCTCGAGCGCCGCGCAAAAGGCCATCACCGTTTCAACATACAGAGCCGTCGACAACTTATATTCTGTGTCTTGCCAGCCTTCGGGCGGATAAGACTTGCCGTGCCAGGGCATATCAAACGCAAGCACGCGATAACGAGAGGTAATTTCAGGATCGTTCAT
>JARXAG010000073.1 GCA_029866055.1 Burkholderiaceae bacterium | reverse complement strand
TGTGTAACTTGGGTATAACCTTGGTATAACTTTTGAATATCTCTGTATAAATTGGGATAAATAACTTCCTACCGACAAGTTGACACATTCACTTAAGGGAAATTTGGTGAAATTGTTTCACGTGAAACATGAATTATTAGTACCTATTTTGGACTGTTCATTCTAAAGACAGCGGTCGAACCTTTATGCTCGATCGATCAACCTGCCAGCTTGTTCTTAATTTCCATGATTAACGTTTTTTCGGATAGTTGTCATACAAAATTCAAGCATTTCCGTAATGTTTCACGTGGAACATTACAGATCACGGCTCTGTGTATAACTTGGGTATAACCTCGGTATACTTTTTAAATATCTCTGTATAAATAGGGATAAAAAACCTCTTACCAACAAGTTGATCCATTCATTTAAGGGTAAGCAGGTGAGTTTGTTTCACGTGAAACATTACGGACCAAAGCTCTGTGTATAACTTGGGTATAACCTTGGTATAACTTTTGAATATCTATGTATAAATTGGGATAAATAACTTCCTACCACCGTGTTTACGTCTTAATTTGTGGGTAAGTCGGTGAGTAAGTTGTTAATATCATGTGCAAATCATGTGCATTCCGTGTGTATATCCTGTTTATAGGTCTTTTCTACTGACAAATTACCCATATACAAAATAATCATCTACGCCTATTTACGATTGCTCACTTGCAGCTTCATACTCGCTGACTCATCATCCAACCAACCAACATGCAAATACAATCAAAACTACCCGAAGTTGGGGCAACCATCTTTACCACCATGAGCAAGATGGCTCTGGAATATCAGGCCATCAATTTAGGGCAGGGCTTCCCAGATTTCAATACAGAACCGGCTCTCTTACGACTGGTCTCTGAAGCGATGGACAAGGGTTTTAACCAATATCCCGCTATGGCTGGCGTAATGCCATTGCGTGAAATCATTAGCCGAAAGGTTGCAGCCCTTTACCAACACCAATACGACCCCGACACTGAAATCACGATTACCAGTGGTGCGACACAGGCAATCATGGGCAGCGTACTAGCGTGTGTTGGAACGGGTGATGAGGTAATCGTTTTAGAACCTTGCTATGACTGCTATATCCCAGCCATTAAACTCGCGGGTGGTACGGCTATTAGCGTCCCAATGCGTGCTCCAACCCAAACTAACCCTGTTTATAGCGTCGACTGGGCCTTAGTTCACTCTGTAATCACTAACAAAACTAAATTACTCATCGTCAATTTTCCACATAACCCAACGGGCGCCGTCATTACCCCTGCTGACCTCGATGAGTTAGAAAAGCTGGTTCAACAACATCACATATTTTTACTTTCAGACGAAGTCTATGAACACATCATTTTTGATGGTGTTCAACACATTAGTCTTTGTACCAGACCAGCTCTGGCCGCGAGAAGCTTTGTTATCTCTTCATTTGGTAAGACAACCCATACAACGGGCTGGAAAATTGGCTATTGTTGTGCGCCCAAACACATGACTGCAGAACTTAGAAAAGTTCATCAATTCATGGTGTTTACGGTGCCATCACCTTTTCAACATGCGTTGGCCACATACACCGCCGATGCAAGCACTTATCTGAGCTTGCCAGACTTTTATCAAACCAAACGTGATTACCTTTCGTACGGCTTGAGGCAAACACGCTTTAAGGTTTTGCCGAGTCCAGGAACCTTTTTTTTACTAGCTGATTACAGCGACATATCCGATCAAAATGAAGCAGACTTTGCAGTTTGGTTGACACAAACCCATGGCGTGACTGTGATTCCGGTTTCAGCTTTTTATCAGTCATCCGATGCCCCCGCCTCGAATCACCAACTTATCCGATTTTGTTTTGCTAAACAGGAGGCCACCCTTGATTTAGCAATTGAACGTTTAGCGAAGGTTTGATTTAACCACGATAAAACAATGAAAAAATTTTTTATCGAAAACAACTTTTTGTACGCTGTGTTGCCTTAGTGTTTTATCTCTTTTATTGTTTTTATATATAAAGACTAATGGATAATAAGGCCTGTGGATAAGAGGTATAAAGTCGTATTTATATTTATTTTCAATGACTTGCGTAATTTTAATGTTGTGAATAACCTCTGTTTAGTTGTGTGGAGTAAGTTGAATAAGTTTTGTAATTGGTCAACAACACAGACTTACTCTTTGTTCATGCACAGTTTGTTCACAGGCCGCTAGCCAGTGTTATCCACAGTTAAATTTTTTGTAACTAATTTTCATTTGATGTGTAGAAACAACATAAGTGTTGCTTCACTCGATTCAGATAAGGGACCTTTATGTTGCGCGGTAAGACAGCTTTAATTACTGGGTCGGTCGCTGGCTTAGGCTATGCAATGGCTGAGGCACTTGCCGAACAACAAGCAAATATTATTTTGCATGGACTCGAGCCACTAGAACAAATACAAGAGGCGAGTGACCGATTGCGAGCGATGTACGACGTGTCTGTTATCTACAGCCAGGCAAACTTAACGGTTGTATCCGAAATCGAAGCGCTGGTTAAACACGCCAGCGAGACATTTGGTAGTGTTGATATCCTAATCAACAACGCAGTGATTAGAAATTTCGCTGCAATCGACACTCTAGATACTATGTCTTGGGATCAGTCGATCGCGGTAAATTTATCGGCTGCTTTTCATACCTCGCGTTTAATAGTCCCTCAGATGAAAGCTAAGAAGTGGGGCAGAATCATCAACATATCTTCGGTGTACGGAACCACTGCGACAGCGAATCGGATTGCGTACATCACGACTAAAACCGCATTGATAGGTTTAACAAAAAGTACAGCGATGGACATTGCAACAGAAGGGATCACTTGCAATGCGCTGTGCCCTGGCACAGTTCCGACACCACCAATCGTTGCGCGGATTGCAGGTAATGCTGCAAACGCTGGAATCACTATTGAAGAGGCTGAGCACGATTACATTTCAAGTCGCCATCCGACGGGTCGCTTTGTTGCCATGAAAAGTGTGGCGAGCTTTGCCGTATTTTTATGTAGTGAGGCCGGAAAGGATATTACGGGTGCAGTGTTGCCCGTTGATGGTGGCTGGACCATCGAATAGCTTGATTGCTATTTACCAATGCAGAAGCGTGAAAAAATTTCGCCAAGCAAATCATCGGGAGTCATTTGACCTGTGATCAGCCCAAGTTGGGTATGGGCTAAGCGAAGTTCTTCTGCAAAAAGATCTAAGACGAGATCTTTCTGTAAAGCGTACTCACTTGCCTGAGTCAGATGCTGTTGTGCTGCGATTAAGGCATCGACATGGCGCTGCCGTGCTAACCACGGAGATTCTTGTCCGGGGTTCCAACCAGCTAATTCAAGCAGCTTTGCGCGCAACGCATCAAGCCCCTGGCCAGTTTTGGCTGAAATCAATAGTGTGTCGTTTGACCCATTTATTAACTTGTTTGATAGGTCGACTTTATTGCAAACCTTAAGAACGATTGATTTCGCTGAACGACGTTTTTGAATATACGGATCCAGCGTGAGATGATTAGTATCAACAGCACTTAGATGCAAAATAACATCAGCTTGTTCAATCGCAGCCCAAGTCCGTTCAATACCGATCGCCTCAATTGTGTCAGCGGTATCGCGTAAACCCGCGGTGTCGGTAATCGTAATGGGTACACCATCAAGAGAAATAACCTGACTTACTTTATCTCTGGTTGTACCAGCGATATGCGTCACGATCGCAAGATCTTGTCCCGACAACGCATTAAGCAAACTTGATTTTCCAACATTGGGTTCGCCCGCTAAAACGACATGTAATCCCTCGCGTAAAACCACACCCTGTCGTGAAGCAGATAGAATTTCTGCAAGTTCGTTTTGTAGCACTACGAGTTTTGCGTGAGCCTGATATTTTTCGAGAAATTCAATTTCTTCTTCAGGAAAATCGAGCGTGGCCTCAACTAACATCCGAAGATTAACGATAGCGGCTGAAAGAGTGTTGATGCATTTTGAAAAAGAGCCCGTCATCGAAACTGCGGCAGCACGTGCAGCCGCTTCAGAAGACGCATCAATTAAATCGGCAATGGCCTCGGCTTGGGCCAAATCAATTTTGTCGTTTAAAAATGCGCGCAACGTAAATTCGCCAGGTGACGCGATATGAATGTTAAACGCCGCACCAACCGTTAAGCAGCGGTTAAGTAGCTGTTGTAAAACCGCTGGCCCCCCGTGACCTTGTAACTCGAGTACATCTTCACCCGTGTAAGACGCGGGGCCCACAAAGTAGAGCGCAATGCCCTGATCGATTGCGTTGCCATCAGCATCTGGAAAGCGACAGTACGTGGCGTGACGGGGTTCGAGAGCTCTACCAAGTAACGCATAGATAAAGGGCCCCAAATGGGGCCCAGAGACGCGCACTACACCGATTCCACCCCTACCAGGGGCGGTGGCGATTGCGACGATAGGACGCTGATTTAACGAGGCCATTCAACCTGCAGATTAGCGATTTGCAGCGGTAGAGATGGCAGCCATCTTATTTGTGATGTACCACTGTTGCGCGATGGATAAGATATTGTTCACACACCAGTACAGGACAAGCCCTGATGGGAAGAAGAACATCATGCCGCCAAATACTAAAGGCATAAACATCATCACTTTTGCTTGAACTGGATCGGGTGGAGTCGGGTTCAAACGCATTTGTACGAACATGGTCACCATCATGATGGCTGGCAGAATAAAGTATGGATCTCGCACTGACAGATCATGTACCCACAACACCCAAGGGGCGCCGCGTAACTCAACACTTGAACCCAACACGTAATAAAGTGAAATGAATACAGGAATTTGAATCACAATGGGTAAACAACCACCGAGAGGGTTAATTTTTTCGGTGCGATACATTTCCATCATGGCGGTGTTGAGCTTTTGCCGATCATCACCAAACTTTTCTTTTAATGCTTGCAAACGGGGGGCAACCATTTTCATCTTAGCCATCGAGCGATAACTTGCGGCTGACAACGGGTAGAACGCGGCCTTAATTAACACCGTTAAAAGAACGATCGTCCAGCCCCAATTGCCCAACAACGAAAATAGCCAAGTCATCAAGGAGAAGACTGGTTTAGCGATAATCGTCAGTAACCCGTAATCAATCACAAGCTCTAAGCCTGGTGCCAATGCTTCGAGGGCGGTTTGATCTTGTGGACCGACCCATAATTTGGAAGGCATCGTCAAACTACTGTTAGGGGCAACAGTGCCAACGGGCACAATGCTGCGCATTGCGTACAGATTTTTTTCGAGCTCTGTCATATCGTAAGTACGCGACTTACTTTGAGCAGGCACCCAAGCTGTAACAAAGTAATGTTGAATAAAGGCGAACCAACCGTTGTCCGCTTGCTTGATATAGGTTGCTTTACGTTTCTCAACCTCACTCAACGTCACTTTTTGAAATTTCTCTTGCTCAGAGTAGATGGCCGCGCCGACAAAGTTTGCTGGGCCGCTTAAGAAACTAGGCGCACTGCTGGTGCCGGCGGGGTCAGAACCATCGCGAGTAATTTGCAAGTAAACCGAAGGAGCAATCGCTTGCGTGGACAGGTTTTCAATTTGATGGGCAACATCGACCGCGTAATCGCCGCGCTTGAGTGTATAGGTCTTGGTGAGTTTGACGTCACCAG
Organism: Burkholderiaceae bacterium; assembly: GCA_029866055.1. GTDB lineage: Bacteria > Pseudomonadota > Gammaproteobacteria > Burkholderiales > Burkholderiaceae_B > Zwartia. The sequence goes on along the minus strand of JARXAG010000073.1, from coordinate 16,201 downwards.
ACGTTGAAGAAAACTTAATGACTAAGGTATCACCTTTGAGCTCACGCACATCAGTTTCGAGCGTGAACGGGACGAGATGATTAGGAAAGGTCACCCCAGCTGGAGCGCCCGTTAAACCCGATTGCACTACGTAGGTATGGCCAGCCGTACGCTCTAGCAGCGTGAAAGGTTTTTGAGGATCATCAACAGACGGAAAGGCAAGCAAATCGGTGCGAATAAGCTGAGCACCCTGAAGATCGAACGTTAATGCTAGGACATCTGTTTTAAACACAACGGTTTGCGCGGTGGGGCTCACAGCAGCCGCTAAGCCGGGCACCGTCGTAACAGAGTTGCCAGCGGTGGTCGCGGTGGCGGCGGCTGGTGCCACAGGCACACCCGCGTTGTTTGCCGGTGATGCCGCGTCAGTGGTCTCAGCTTTGGGCTTCACGCTTGCGGGTGGTGCGCCAAAAACAGGGGGGTTTCCTTGATGAACTTGCCAGTTGTTCCACAGCATTAGCAGTGAAAACGAAAAAATCATCAATAGGATGGTGCGACGGATGTCCATACTTGCCCAAATATATAAAAAAAGCGAACCAGAGAAGGCTCGCAGTTTAGCGTTAATCTAGATGACAGCGGTGTGATGGTGCTGCGCAATCAGTGTTTTTAGAAACTATTTTTGAAGGCGTTGCTGGCACGGGGTCAAATCCGCCCTGACACCAAGGGTGGCATCGCCCCAAGCGTGATACAGCAAGACCAGAGCCTTTTAAAGCGCCCCAAGTTTGAATGGCCTCGATGGCATAGCTTGAGCAGGTTGGCGTAAACCGGCAACTATTGCCAAGCCAGGGGCTCAAGAAAAACTTATATGCCCGAATTGGCAAAATTAACAAAGCCTTTAGCATTGACTGGCCTTTACGAAATGCGCATCTGCCTCTTGGCGGGCCGCTCGTTTCAGTTCACTTAAGCTGACCGACTCAATACGCCTGTTCAATCGAACAACATAGTCTGCAGCAGGTAAAGATAAGCGACATGAGCGAAAAGCCTCACGAACAACGCGCTTTAACGCATTGCGTGTTGAGGCATGTTGAGCAAAGCGCTTGGCCATTATCAAGCCTAAGCGAGCGATAGGTGGCGCAGCGCACAAAGGCTCGGCCGAAACAACGACTTTCGCCGTCAATACAAAATAAACCCCACGAGCGACCCGACGACCTGAAAGGGCTGCAGAGAACTCGGTGGGGCGGTGCAAGCGCGCCGCCGTCGGAAACGTGGCGCTAGGCATCAGAGCAGTATTGTCGTAAGTGGGCGAAGAACCCACAACAGTCAAGTTGGCTGATAGGTTCAGTTGACTGATTAAACGGCCAGACGCTTACGGCCTTTGGCACGACGGGAGTTGATGACTGCGCGGCCACCGCGTGTTTTCATGCGCACGCGAAAGCCGTGAGTGCGCTTACGGCGGGTAACGGAAGGCTGGTAGGTACGTTTCATGATGAGTGGCCCAACAAAGAGCGAAAAAGGTTTAGGATAATACCGAAAAGCCCTCCATTTCATCAAAAAAACCGAACTTAGTCAAATGGTTAGGGCAAACCTAAGGGTAAATTGGCTGGACCCCTGTGGATAACCTTGGCCTTGACAGGGTAGAATCAGACTTTACTTAGCGAGTCACATGAACCAGTTTTGGCAGTCCTGCGTCTTGCACCTAGAGCAGGAGTTTCCTCCCCAACAAATCAGCGCGTGGATACGACCGCTGATCCCGCTTGCCTTCGATGAAGCGCAGGCGTGCTTACGGTTGTCTGCGCCAAATCGATTCAAACTTGACTGGGTGCGCAAAAACTTTGCCCATCAAATCGAAACCTTTGCATCGAACTGGTACAACAGACCTGTACAAGTTTTGTTTGAACTGCAAGCACCTGAACAACAGTTGCGAGCGCCAAGCCTAAAGGCAAGCGCCCATCACGAGGCGGCGCCTGGGCAAGGTGAGGCCACGACGCATTTACCGTTGTCTAGTCTGAATGACAATCCGCTCGAGGCGCAACTGCTACACCCAGGCCAAGCAGCGGTGCATACACCGAGTTTAAATGGTGTCGCGGTGTCACAGTCGGTGACATCATCGGCCGACGAGCGCTCGCGCTTAAACGTAGAACTTACCTTTGATAATTTTGTAACAGGCAAGGCAAATCAGCTCGCTCGGGCTGCCGCTTTACAGGTTGCCGAAAACCCCGGCACCTCATACAACCCGTTGTTTTTGTACGGCGGTGTTGGTCTGGGTAAAACGCATCTGATCCATGCCATTGGTAATGCGTTGCTCGCGGCGGGCAAAGGTGCGCGCGTCAGGTATGTTCACGCAGACCAGTATGTATCAGACGTTGTCAAAGCATATCAACGCAAAGCATTTGATGATTTCAAACGTTATTACCATTCTCTTGACCTACTACTGATCGACGATATTCAGTTTTTCTCAGGCAAGAACCGTACACAAGAAGAATTCTTCTACGCCTTCGAGGCGATGGTTGCGCAGCGCAAACAAATCATCATTACCAGCGATACGTATCCCAAAGAACTCTCGGGTATTGATACCAGGTTGATCTCAAGGTTTGATTCAGGGCTGACGGTTGCGATTGAACCTCCCGAACTTGAAATGCGGGTCGCCATTTTGTTGCGCAAGGCCGAGCAAGAGGGCGTGACACTACCCGAGGATGTTGCGTTTTTTATTGCCAAGCATTTGCGCAGTAACGTTCGAGAACTTGAGGGCGCGTTAAAAAAAGTTGTGGCTTACGCGCGGTTTCATGGCCGCGAAGTTGCCAACGTTGATATCTGCAAAGATGCTTTAAAAGATTTGCTGTCGGCGTCTAGCGGGCAAGTGACGGTTGAGAACATTCAAAAAACTGTCGCTGACTATTACAAAATGAAGGTCGCTGATATGTATTCAAAGCGGCGACCTGCCAACATTGCGATGCCGCGTCAGGTCGCGATGTATTTAGCTAAAGAATTGACGCAAAAAAGCTTGCCAGAAATTGGCGATCTGTTTGGTGGTCGTGATCACACTACGGTGCTACATGCGGTGAGAAAAATAACCGATCTACGTGCGAAACAAGCAGACTTTAACCATACGCTGCATGTGCTTGAACAAACTTTAAAGGGATAATCCATGCAACTTGTCCAGACCCCCCGCGACGCATTACTCAAACCGCTATCGACGGTTGCCGGGATTGTTGAACGGCGTCACACACTGCCAATTCTTGCCAACATTTTGGTGCGCAAACAAGCTGAAAGGGTATCGTTCATTGCGACCGACCTCGAGGTACAAATCACCACGCATGCTGATTTTGGCACCGGCGCAGAAAGCGAGTCGCTCACCGTCGCGGCGCGTAAGCTTTTAGATATCTTGCGTGCCTTACCCGATACGGGCGATGTCAAACTCTCAACGACAGGCGGCAAACTCGCGGTGCAAACGGGTAAAAGCCGATTTTCGCTGCAAACGCTTGCAGCGACTGAGTTTCCGACAATGACGCAGCCTGAACGCTGGGATGTCTCGTTGACGCTACCGCGCAAAACACTCAAGCATCTATTCAACATGGCGCACTTTGCCATGGCACAACAAGACATCCGCTACTACCTGAACGGGATGTTGATGGTGTTTGAACCTGGTCTGTTGCGAGCAGTGGCAACCGATGGGCATCGCCTGGCTCATAGCTCAACCCCCGTCGAGGGTGTACTTGCGAAACACGAAGTAATCGTGCCACGCAAAACCGTACTCGAAATGCAACGCTTGTTAGACGACTCAGAAGAGCCAGTCACAGTTGATGTCGCACCTGGTCAAATACGCTTTTCGTTTGGGCATGTTGAATTAGTGTCCAAGCTCGTCGAAGGAAAATTTCCTGACTTCAACCGCGTGATCCCCTCTAATTACACGCGTCATTTTGATGTCTCGCGTGAGATCTTGCAGGGTTGCTTGCAGCGCGCAGCAATTTTGACAACAGACAAATTCCGCAGCGTACGTTTGCAACTGGGACAGCACCTGTTAAAAATTTCTTCAACAAACGCTGAACAAGAAGAAGCACAAGAAGAAGTCGACGTTGAATATGAATACGAGGCTTTAGACGTTGGGTTCAACGTCAGCTACTTGCTAGATTTTTTAGCCAACGTCAAAGCCGAAACGATTCGCTGGTCTGTCATGCCGGATGCGAACGCCTCAGCTCTTATTACTTTGCCTGATGACGAGTCTTTTAAGTACGTCGTCATGCCTATGCGGATTTAAAGAATGTCAGAAAACACTCAAGTACCTGCCCAGCCTCCTGAAGATAAGGACGCGTATGGCGCCGATTCGATCAAAATGCTTAAGGGCCTCGAGGCCGTACGCAAGCGTCCAGGCATGTACATCGGGGATACGTCCGATGGCACCGGTTTGCATCACATGGTGTTTGAGGTTGTCGACAATGCAATCGATGAGTCGCTCGCTGGGCATTGCGACGATATTGTTGTCACGATTCACGGCGATAACTCGATTTCTGTTACCGATAACGGTCGCGGCATTCCGACCGACATTCACAGAGACGATGAGTTTGCGCGCAGCGCAGCCGAAATTGTTTTAACTGAGTTGCATGCCGGCGGCAAGTTTGACCAGAACTCTTACAAAGTCTCCGGCGGTTTGCATGGCGTGGGTGTGTCTTGCGTCAACGCGTTGTCGTCGTGGTTGCGTCTGACGATTCGTCGCAATGGTCAGGTTCATCAAATGGAGTTTCGCAAGGGTGAGCGAGTTGCGCCTTTAGCGGTAACGGGCCAAACCGAAAACCGGGGGACAGAAGTCCACTTTTTGGCCGACACAGATATTTTTAATAACGTCGAATATCACTACGAGATTCTGTCAAAGCGATTGCGCGAACTTTCGTTTTTGAACAATGGCGTGAAAATTCGTCTGATCGATCAACGAAATGGCAAAGAAGAAAACTTTGCGTTTTCTGGTGGCGTGAAAGGCTTTGTCGAATATATCAATCGTGGCAAAACAGTATTGCACCCGAATGTATTTTCGGTGAGCACAGAATCAAATGCTGGTGGCACGATGGTAGGTGTCGAAGTTGCCATGCAATGGAACGATGGCTACAGCGAACAAGTTTTGGCGTTTACCAATAACATCCCTCAGCGCGATGGTGGCACGCATATGACGGGTTTGCGCGCAGCGATGACGCGCATTCTGAATAAATATATTGGTGACAACGAGATGGCCAAGAAGGCCAAAGTTGAAACCACGGGTGATGATATGCGCGAGGGTTTGACCTGCGTGCTGTCAGTCAAGGTGCCCGAGCCTAAATTTAGTAGCCAGACTAAAGACAAGTTGGTTTCAAGTGAGGTACGCCCAGCGGTTGAAGAGGCTGTTGCGCGTACGCTAGAAACTTGGTTGCTTGAAAACCCCATCGATGCCAAGGCATTGTGCGCCAAGGTTGTTGAGGCAGCACGTGCGCGTGAGGCTGCGCGCAAAGCACGCGAGATGACACGTCGTAAAAGTGTGCTTGAAGGTGCGGGCTTACCCGGCAAGCTCGCCGACTGCCAAGAAAAAGATCCAGCGCTGTGCGAGTTGTACATCGTCGAGGGTGACTCGGCAGGTGGCTCAGCCAAGCAAGGGCGCGACCGCAAGTTTCAAGCGATTTTGCCATTACGCGGCAAGGTATTAAACGTTGAAAAAGCGCGCTTTGATAAGTTGATTGCAAGCGAGCAAATCACAACACTGATTACGGCGCTTGGTACAAGTATTGGCCCAGATTTCAACGTCGATAAGTTGCGCTATCACCGTATCATTATCATGACCGATGCTGACGTTGACGGTGCGCATATTCGCACACTGCTTTTGACGTTGTTGTATCGGCAGATGCCACAGCTTGTTGAGCGCGGATATATCTATATTGCGCAGCCGCCTCTTTATAAAATCAAGGCGGGCAAAGACGAACGGTATCTCAAGGACGAGGTTGAAGAGTCTAGCTATATGCTGACACTTTCATTGAAAGACGCGTCGCTTGTGCCGCAAGCTGGCGCCGAGGCGATCTCTGGTGCGGCGCTAACAGAACTAGCAAAACAATATGTGATGGCAGATGGCGTGATCGCGCGCCTGAGTCGTTTCATGGATGAGTCGACGTTGTCTGCGATCGTTGGTGGCGCAACTGTTGAACTCGAGACCGATGAGATGGCAAAGGCTTCGGCATCGCGTTTGCAAGCGGCACTCGAAGATCCCTTATTGCCTAATCAAGTTGAAGTCACGCCTGAATATCATCAAGGGTCAGAGCGCTATCGTTTGATTGTTCGTCGTAAACATCACGGCAACGTGCGCGTGACTGTGCTTGACCCCGACTTTACGGGCGGCGCAGATTATGGCGTGCTGGCGCGTGCAGCGGCAACCTTTCAAGGGTTGGTTGGTAAAGGTGCGATGGTTGCACGCGGCGAAGGCGACAAGCGCAAAGAAAGCATGGTTGCTGATTTTCGTGAGGCGATGCAGTGGTTGCGCGCTGAAGCCGAGCGTAACGTCACCAAGCAACGTTATAAGGGTTTGGGCGAGATGAACCCATCGCAACTTTGGGAAACCACGATGGATCCTAAAGTACGCCGCTTATTACGTGTTCAGATTGAAGACGCGATTGGTGCCGATCAGATTTTTACAACGCTGATGGGCGATCATGTTGAACCACGGCGCGCTTTTATCGAAACGCATGCACTTCAGGCAGCAAATTTGGATGTGTAACTAAGCATCATCGTGTCAGTAAAAAAGGGCTGCGTGAACACAGCCCTTTTTGTTTCGAGCACCCATTACAACAGAGGAACATTATGTTTGATCGACTAAAACAAAAAACGGCACAATTGTTAGGTGCCCTTGTGTTGGCAAGTTTAAGTACTTTAGCCTTTGCTGCGTATCCTGACCGACCATTGACGTTGATCGTGCCCTTTGCAGCGGGCGGCCCAACGGATGTGATGGCGCGAGTGGTGGCAGAGAGTTTATCTAAAGTGCTGGGCCAATCTGTAATCGTTGAAAACACCCCGGGTGCTGGCGGCACAGTTGGTGGCACGCGCGCTTCGCGAGCCCCTGGCGATGGTTACACCATGCTGATTGGTAACGGCGGCACATTAGCCGTGAGCGCCACGCTGTATAAAAACTTAAGTTTTGACGTACTGAAAGATTTTATTCCTATTGCCTCGATCGGCGATGCGCCACAAATTGTATCGGCGCGTAAAGACTTTCCAGCGACCGGATTGGATGAGTTTGCCGCCTACCTGAAGCAAAATGCTTCGCGGTTAAATTTTGGTGCAGCTGGTGTGGGCTCTGGGACGTGGCTGGGCGGACAGCTCATTAATGTCAAATTAGGTGTGAAAGTGAACGGCGTGAATTATCGTGGCGCGGGGCAGGCTGTAAACGATGTCATGGCGGGTCATATTGATTACATGGTTGAGAGCACCACCACGGCAGTCAAGTACGTTAATTCAGGACTGGTAAAGGGTGTTGTGGTATTGCGACCAAAACGTATTGCTGCATTGCCCGATGTACCCTCAGCAGGTGAGTCGGGTTTCCCTGACTTACTGTATGACATCTGGAATATGATTTTGGTGCCAAAGGGGACTCCGCCAGAGGTTGTCAAAAAATTGAATCAGTCGCTCGTCTTGGCGTTGCAAGCGCCAGCGTTGCGGGCACGCTTTGAGGCGGCGGGCATTGAAGACACAACGCCTGAGCAAAAAACGCCAGAAGGGGCACGCGCGCTGTTAGCAAGCGAAGTTGCGCGCTGGAGACCTTTGATTATTGATTTGGGTGCAACCCCCGACTAGAGATGATCGGTTTGATTTCAGAACGAGGCGTTACTGTTGGGTCGTCACAAGCCTAAGCCTTCGCAACTAACTGGCGTTTATCGCGCGCACTGACTATGACAACAACACTTTCAAGTTTCTTTTGCCCTTCCACGATTTATATGGGAGTTGGCGCGTCAGAAAAAATCAGTGAGATTGTTTTGAAGTTGGCGTGTCGGCGAATGTTTGTGGCGCTTGATGCGGCGCTGTTGAAAAGCGAGTTTTACGCGCAAATACAAACCTTGTTAAAGGCGGCGGACGTTCAGAGCGCAGTCTTTACTGAGATTGAACCTGATCCAAGTGCGCACACGGTACAGAAGGCGTTTGAGGTGTGCCAAGCCCATGGGGCGACAGCGATTCTTGCGATTGGTGGCGGCAGCACGATCGATGTTGCTAAAGCGGTTGGGATTTTAGCCACGAATGGAGGGCGGATTCACGATTACGAGGGGATCGATAAGTTTAGTCTCGCGCCTCTGCCGCTCATCGCGATCCCGACGACTGCGGGTACGGGGTCTGAAGTGTCGGGGTCTTGCGTGATTACGGATACTGAAAAAAATCTCAAGATGTCGATTCGGCATGCCGCGTTGAATCCGGCCGTGTTTGCAATACTTGACCCGTTGGCGCTACGTACGGTGCCGGCACACGTTGCTGCACATTCTGGCATTGACGCGTTTGTACACGCGTTTGAATCTTATGTGTCATTGCAGACAAATTTAATCACCGATGCGATTAATTTGCAGGCCATAGAATTGTTGGCGTCGAACATACGTCCGTTTGTTGCAAATCGAGGCAATCTTGAAGCCGGGCTCAATATGCTGTGCGGATCAGCGCTTGCTGGGATGACCTTTGGACAAACGGGGTTGGGTAATGTGCATTGCATGGCGCGTTTTATTGGCGCACAGTTTCATTTGTCGCATGGCTTGTCTAACGCGCTTTGCTTGCCGCATGTGGCGCGTTTTAACTTGGTGGCAAATCCACAAAAATTTGCTCGTGTGGCGATTGCGATGGGACGCCCGGTTCAGCAATGGCCAACGCTCGATGCTGCGCAGGCTGCGGTTCAGGCGATTGAAGCCATGTGTTTGGATTTAGGTATCCCGCCGCGGCTCAGAGATGTTGGCGTGACCGAAGATTGTTTTGATGACATGGCGCAGTTATGTACGCAGGCCAATTACAACCGCTGGAACCCTCGCCATACGACGACAGCGGACTTTCGCGCGTTGTTTGAAAAAGCGTTTTAACGGCATTCCTGGATATCCTCCTTGTTCAGAGGATCGGTGAGTCGCACGTTGAACGTCATAAACGAAAACTCAGCAATCGAGAGTCATCGATTTCACCAAGGGGAGCTGGCTTCCCATAAGACGGGGTGATTTGTTTCTTTGGCCCGCCGTAACAGATCAAGCAAAGGAAATGCCCGCTGACGCAGACCTACTGGTCTGGTGATGGGATCCTTTGGCGCATCATCGTCATCATCCTCGTCAGGCGGTGGCGTCGATGCAATCGCTCGCTCGAGCTTGTCAATGGTTTGCGCCATCTGCTCGGGCATGAATACGCCTCTGACCGGCAAGTCTGCGCCGTCGAGTTTGCCCATGATCTGCAGAATTGGTTTGGCGTGTTGCGACAGCATCAAAATATCTGCGCCTGCTTTACTACTAAAAGTGACTAGCATCGTAGTTTTCCTTGTGGATCAAAGCGTCTTGCGCTGAGTCTTTTTACCCCTCATTGCTACAAGCTTACTCTTTTGTGCCACAGGTAGAAAACCGATGCGCTTTTGGTTGATCGGAGCATTGTTATTTTTATTAAAAGCAGCATGGGCAGCGGGCTCGTCATGTCAAGTCACAGAGCTGGGCAATCCATGTCAACAAGGTGGTGTTGCGACCTTAGGTCGTGCGCACAGCAGCCCTAACCACGGCATTGGCAACCCGGTTGATCGACGCAATGGTAATAAATATCAACGTGATACAGATTTGCCTAGTTTAGTCAGTGCACCGGGCCTCGAGTTGGTCAGGCACTACAACGCGATGGACCCTCGAGAGGGTGCGTTGGGCCGAGGTTGGTCGTGGTCGTATGACACGCGACTCTATTGGATGGGTGCGCACCTACAGGTGCTTCAGGCGGACGGTAGCCGTTTGACCTTTGATTGCGATCAAACGCAACGTTGTGTTGGACGAGCGCGCGAGGATGGTGTGATTACGCGCGCCGAGCAAGGCTGGCAGTGGCAATGGCCGTTTGGAAAGTGTTTGCGTTTTGACGAGCCGGGTCGCTTGATTGGCTGGTCGTTTGTAGAGTCGAATCAACACAGTCGCTTACAGGGCAAGTGTCGTGAGGCACTTGCTGTGCATATCGTGCGGCATCAGTCACCATCGAAATGGCACGGTGAGCTTGACCGAGTGACCGATACCCAGACCAAGCAGAGTTTGCGGTTTATCTATGACGTGCCAGTGGCTCAGCAACCTGCCTCGTTGACGGCGCAAAATGCGACAAGTCAAAGCGCAACCACACAAGAGACGCAGAATTTCAAAATCACAACGCAGCGACGCGTAAGCCAACCAGCAGCATTGCAAGACACGATGACCCCTGAGTCTTTACATAAGCTGGTTGCTGTCGAGTCGCCACTGGGGATCTTTCACTATCACTATGAGGCGAATGCCTTGGCTGAGGTGCTTCGCCCTGACGGGATGCGTCGTCGTTATCATCACGAAGAGCGACTACAAGCTGGGCATGCGCACGCCGTGACGGGGATCTCGATCGTTGATCAAACGGCTACGAAAGCGCTGCGTACGCACACGTGGCAGTATGACCGAGCCGGTCGAGTGCAGACATTTGCGGCGGGCCCGCCAGAGTTGCTTGCGGCGGGATTGCCAACGGCTTTATCTGACTCGGCACTAGGGCTAGCGATTGAACAGGATACGCGGCCTGCGATTAGGCACTTGTCTTTTCATGGCAAAGGATGGCCAGGCTTACATCTTTGGTTTGCTGGATCGGGACATTTAACCCAATGGCATAGTCGCGGTGTTGCGACTGAGCGCCTTGTGTATCAGATGCCACATCAGTTGCACAGGCCAATGTATCGACACGATGGGGCTTCGCAAAGCGAACGGCCCTTGCCGCACGCGCACTTAGTCTTGCGTAACTTTGGTGAGCAAGATCTGTGGCGTTGGGACTTTGATGTCTTTGGAAGAGTGCGAAGCTTCAAGGCGCGCTCGAACTTTGCAGAACCCGTCGAGGTAAGCGTAGCTTGGCGAGGTAGGCGCCCCGCCGTGATGGCACACCCTGAAGAGACGCAGCACTGGCGCTTTAATTCAGACGGCGATTTACGTGAGCGTGTGGTGTTTCGACGAACAGCGGGCACGGGTCTGTTCAACGTGTTTCGTCCTGAGTGGAGGTATCGCGAGACGTTTACCTATGATGCGCGGGGCCGACGCCTGACGCACGTGTTACCAGAAGGGGGTGTGTTGCACTATCATTGGTCGCACACAAGCTTGCAAGCGGTTGAGTGGGAAAATGCCGCCGGACGTCGGCAGAAGGTTGTCGAGATCGGCCCAAATGGGCTTGTGCATGGCAACGGCCTGTTAACCGTCAGGCAAATGGCCACGTCTCATGACATTGGGCGGCAGGCCGCGCGGCTTGAGCAGCTGCTGGTGTATCAACCAGTCACGCGGTTGTCACTGTATCGGCATCAAGTCGCTACCGATCAGCGCGCACGGCTCAGCCATGAGCGTACGACGTTGCTCGGACAGACGCGGGATACACGCTATGACTATGATGTTGAGCAACGCTTGCGTGGACATCGTAGTTGGTCGTCAGCTGAGAATCAGAAGTCGGCGCGAGAGTATGCCTGGCGTGTGTCAGGCGCAGCGCGTCAAGCGATCGCGCGTGATGCAACCGGGTTACCGACACGTGTTGACCGTTTTGTGCTGCGCTATAACGCACAGCGCCGGCTCACGCGCGTCGTTGAACAGGGTCGCCTAGGACAAGCAGTGACTTATGGTCATAACGCCTTAGGCGAACAAATCTGGCGCGAAGATCAGCACGGGCGTACGCAGTTTTTGTATGACCAGCAAAAGATGGTGGCACAAGCCTACGAAAATCAGAGCGGCCTGCGCGTGAAGCGACGTTTTATCTATGTGCAGCAGGTGCCGATTGGCCTGATTGAATACGGCAATGACGCGACAAAGGCTAGCCTATATTTCTTTCATACTGATCCAGTGGGCTTGCCCCAGTTGCTGACCGACGCACGGCAGGCGATTCGTTGGCATGCCACTTATAGCCCTCTTGGTGAGTTACTTGAGCAGCACCACGACCTAGGAAAAGATTTTGTGCAGCCTTTGCGCCTGCCGGGGCAAGTGGCGGATCCGCTTACGGGCTGGCATGACAACTATCAACGAACCTATGATCCTCGCTGGGGACACTATCTTGAACCTGATCCACTGGGCCCAGTCCCGGGGAACAGTCAGTATGGGTATGCAGATCAGCAACCTCGACGTTACGTTGACCCACTTGGGTTATTGCTGTTTGCGTTTGATGGCACGGGTAACAGCCCGACGTCGAAAACCAACGTTTGGCTGTTTGCCAGGCAATATCAGGGTGGGGCGGTGAAATATATCGAAGGCCCTGCCGGCGATCTTGACGTTGGAAGTGCAAAGCATGCATCGGATGCGGCCGTTGCTTGGTCTGGTGCGAGTCGTGTGGATCAGCAGTGGGAGCGCTGGCTCAACGCGGTGGCTTTGCAGCGAGAGGGTGCACCGGCGCTGGCGTTGGATGTGGTGGGGTTTTCGCGCGGGGCAGCGCTTGCCCGCCATTTTGGGAACCGAGTGGCTCAGCATCTGCGGGATGGCCGCTTTTGGTTACAAGACCCTCAACGCGGCACCTTGTCGAGTTGTGTAGACCTGCGTTTTATGGGTTTGTTTGACACGGTGGCGCAGTTTAATGTGCTGGGTGCAGGCAATGCTGCGTTTGATTTGACCATTGCCCCGGCTTGGAAATGGGTAGCGCATGCTGTGGCCTTGCATGAGCACCGGTGGTTGTTTCCGTTGACCTCGGCGCGCGGTACGCAGGTGGGGGGTAATGTCGTTGAGCGCGCCTTTGTTGGGGCGCATGCCGATATTGGCGGCGGCTACTTGACGCGAGAGGCGTCGCCTGGCTCTACCCCTGGGGATTTGTCTCAGGTGGCCTTGGCTTGGATGCATTGGCAAGCGAAGGCGGCGGGCGTGCCGCTTGGGGTCGGGCCGACAGCAGCCTCGGTGACTCGACCGATTGTTCATGATGAGCGGGCGGTATTCGCTCGAACCCTGCAGCGCGGGGATCGACGAGTGAACCAGCCCGATGGCCGTCTTTGGGTGAATTATCAGGATCACGCCCCAGCAATGGGTGCAGAGGTACGCCGCCAGGTCGAGTCGTTGCTTGCTCGCACGCCGCCGCTCTTGCCGCAGGCCCCAGACGCTGTTGGGTGGGTCGACATGCCGCGCTATACAAAATGGTTACGCGACGAGGTGGGTTGGCACTGGGACTAAGCGCATTTCAGGCTATCATTTGACACTTCAACTTGTCGTGTTTTTAAGCCCATGCTGCCCGAGCAACACCAGACCATTATTTCTTGTTTGCAGGCCGCCGTGGCAAGCATTTTGCCAGAGGCCAACCCTGCCATTTTGCTAGAGCGCCCGAAAGTTGCAGCGCATGGCGACATCGCCACAAACGTCGCGATGCAATTGGCCAAGCCCGCCAAGCGCAACCCACGCGAGCTTGCGCAGCAGATCGTTGATGCGCTGATGGCAAACCCGCGTGCGACGGCATTGATCGCGGCTGCCGAGTTAGCTGGCCCCGGCTTTATTAATTTGCGCTTAACCCACGCCGCCCGTATTGCTGTGTTGACGGCAATTTCAGAGCAGGGCTCAAGCTTTGGTCGAACCTCACGCAACGGGCAAAAGGTGTTGGTTGAATTTGTCTCGGCCAATCCGACTGGGCCCTTGCATGTGGGCCACGCCAGGCAAGCAGCGCTCGGTGATGCGTTGTGCCGCCTGTTTGACGCAAGTGGTTTTGAGGTGAGTCGCGAGTTTTATTACAACGATGCGGGCAATCAGATCCATAACCTTGCGCTGAGTGTGCAGGCACGAGGTAAAGGGTTAAGTCCTGAGGATGAGGCCTACCCCGCTGAGGGTTACAAGGGCGACTACATCGTCGACATTGCGAAAGATTTTTTGGCGAAAGCAACCGTTAGCGCAAGCGATGGTGAACCTGTGTTGGCGAGTGGTGATCTTGCTGACTTAGATAACGTTCGCCGTTTTGCGGTGGCGTATCTTAGGCGCGAGCAAGATTTTGATTTGCAAGCCTTTGGCTTGGCCTTCGATCATTATTATCTTGAAAGCTCGCTCTACACTTCGGGGCGTGTTGAGCAAACTGTGCAGCAGTTGGTTGCATCGGGCCACACCTACGAAAGCGAAGGCGCGTTGTGGTTGCGCACGACTGAACTGGGCACGGGTGACGACAAAGATCGCGTGATGCGTAAATCAGAGGGTGGCTACACGTACTTTGTGCCAGACATTGCCTATCACGTCACTAAATGGCAACGTGGATATACCCGTGCCATCAATATTCAAGGTAGCGATCATCACGGCACCGTTGCACGTGTGCGTGCTGGGTTGCAGGCGTTGGCTTTAGGCATCCCTGCTGATTACCCCGCCTATATTTTGCACAAGATGGTGAAGGTGATGCGCGGGGGTGTTGAGGTCAAGATCTCAAAACGCGCTGGTAGTTATGTCACGCTGCAAGACTTGATCGAATGGGTCGGGCGCGATGCGGTACGGTTCTTTTTGATTCAGCGACGCGCCGATACTGAGTTTGTGTTTGACGTCGACTTAGCGCGTTCAAAAAGTGAAGAAAATCCGGTGTATTACATTCAGTATGCGCACGCGCGAATTTGTTCGATGCTGCTGCAGGCCGGTCTAAGCGCTCAAGAACTGAGTGCGGCAGACAGTTCACTGTTGGTGGCACCGACAGAAATCGCGCTGATGCAACGGTTGGCAGAGTTTGCGGCACTGGTGTCTCAAGCCGCGCTCGACCTGTCACCTCACCTAGTAGCCTTTTGGTTGCGTGACTGCGCGGCAGACTTTCACGCTTGGTATAACGCTGAGCGTGTCTTGGTGGATGATATCGCTGTTAAGCAGGCGCGGTTACGGTTGGCCGATGCAACGCGACAAGTGATTGCAAATGGCCTGGCATTGTTGGGTGTATCTGCCCCCGAACGGATGTAAGATTACTTCATGGCTAAACAAAAATCTTCTGGTGGTGGCAGCACGCTCTACGGGGTGTTGGCTGGGCTATTGATTGGGTTGATTGCTGCGGTTGCTGTGGCCTTTTACGTGATTAAGTCGCCGATGCCTTTTGTCGATAAGGCCAGTCGGTCGCCAGAGGGTACGAGTACGGTTGATCCGCGAAACGCACCAGACCCAAATGCCGGTTTAGGTGGGCGAGGCACGGGGCCTGTGACTGCACCAAGCTCGCCTGACCAACCGACCGGAGAAACTGCCGCGACATCATCATCGCGACCAACACCTGCACCCGATGCACTAGGGGCGTTGATCGCGACGCTCACGCCAGCCCCCTCAACCCAACAGACTCAGCCACGCCCAACAGCACGACCTGAACCAGCGCCGCCTGCACCCGTCGCTTCGACAGCACCTAGTAGTAGCGCAACAGCGCCGGCCAGCGGCCCTTATTTTCTGCAAGTTGGTTCGTTCAGAGTGCTCGAAGACGCTGAGGCCTTACGTGCAAAAATTTTGTTGATGGGCATGTCAGTCGAGATACAGCGGGCAGAGGTCAATGGTTTACTGGTCAACCGCGTGAGGGTTGGCCCATTTGCCCGAATCGACGATATGAATCAGACACGAACACGACTTGGGCAAGAAAAAATCCCAACAGCGGTTGTGCGACAGTAAGGTACTTTTACCGGTTTTATTTTTTAGGATGAGCAAGAGATGCAGATAGCTTTATTGGTGCGAACACTTGGTGTACTAATGGCCGCAACAGCGCTGTTGTTTTCAGCGCCCGGTTTGACGCAGGGCACGCCGGCCGCAGCCAAGGCGAGGTACCTTGAGGTGAGTCCTGCGCAGCCCACCGAGCCAGGCAAAACAGAAGTGCTCGAATTTTTTTCCTACGCGTGTTCTCATTGCGCGGTACTTGAGCCGCTGTTAGAAAAGTGGTCAAAAAAAGTTCCGACTGATGTGATCATTAAACGTGTACCCGTGGCGTTTAACGCCAGCATGAAACCTCTGCAGCAACTGTATTATTCGCTCGAAGCGCTTGATCGCCTAGATTTGCACGGCAAAGTGTTTAACGCGATTCATGACGAAAAAAAGCGGTTGTTTACCAAGTCTGAGATTGTGACTTGGGTTGCAGCACAAGGGGTTGATCGTTC
>JARXAG010000189.1 GCA_029866055.1 Burkholderiaceae bacterium | reverse complement strand
TGGCTTGAGTCAGGGTTGGCTGTTTTTAGAATCATTTTGCAGAGGTGTAAAAGTTGGAAACGATTGAATATGTCATGAGTCAGGGCGTTGGTACGCTGACGCTAAACCGTCCTAAGCGCAAAAACGCCATTGATGCAGTCATGCGCAAAGAGCTTGGGGATTTGATTGCAACGATGCCCAATCAACGTGATTTACGTGCCTTAGTGATTACAGGTGCTGGGTCGACCTTTTGCGCCGGAGGCGATATCAGCGCGATGGGCGAGGCCACCTTAAGTGCGCAAGAGGGGCGCGAACGTATGCGTTTTGATTATCTGTCATGGATTGAAACGTTGTTGCGACTCGAGGTGCCGGTCATCGCAGCGGTCGAGGGCGCGGCGTACGGCGCTGGTTTTAGCTTGGCGCTCACGGCTGACATTGTTTTGGCTGCACCTGATAGTCGTTTTTGCTTGTCTTTCATGCGCTTAGGTTTAGTGCCCGATTGCGCTGTTTTGTATACCTTGCCTCGGATCGTTGGCGTACAGCGCGCTAAAGAGCTCGCCTTTTCTGCGCGTGAGTTGAACGCACAGCAGGCGCATGAGCTAGGCATTGTGCTTGAGGTGACGCCTCAAGGGCGCACGCTTGAACGAGCTCAGCAGATGGCGAATTGCTTGGCGCAAGCGGCACCAGCGGCGCTTGCCATGACGAAGCGCGCGTTCAACGTCTCGTTAAACAGCAGCTTGGATGCCATGATGGATATTGAGTCTTCGGCTCAAGCCGTCGCGCGTACCACGCAGTGGCACACGGATGCCGTCCAGCGCTTTTTAACGAAACAGCCACCGGCGTTTCAATGGCCTAAGGCTTTGGATTAAGCGTGTTCGAGACGGCGCGACAATTGGGTCGAATCCCGGTTGTCGTGGTGCGTGGCGAGCAGGCGTTCGAACAAACCGCTTGGTTGAAGCGGTTCATGGCACATCCCTCAATGCAAGGTTCTGTGTTGTTCACTGCGAGTGCAACGCGCGATACTGAGCTTGGATACAACAGAGTCGAGATCTTTACGCCTGCCCGCTTGACAAGCGCAGAGGGTTGCTTATGTTGTGGCATGAACAGTGGCCTCGGAGACGCCTTGCGCTCGCTTTTTTTACGAGTCCTCGGCAAACGCGTTGAGCCAGTCGACCGAGTGGTGATCGACGCCGTTGGCCTGGATTTCGAGCAAATCGTCATGACCTTGAAGCACGCGCCTTTTTTGGGGCAGCGTTACGTGTATCAAGCGACCCTGACCGTTGTGGGGCAGTACGTTGCGCTAGGACAGCTTGAGAGCCGTGAACCCTCTATGCTCTTGGATTTTGACGAAAAGAGCATTTTGAAGCCGGTTTAGTGGCTTTCTGTTGTTCTGTTGTGGATATTTTTGGTGTCAGACTTGAAGGGCTTGCCTAAGTTACGGTACACTCAAAGCGTTAGTCTAGATGTGCTTAATCTCTAGGTGACAGTTTTCAGCTTAGCTCGATTCGCCAAGATATAGACCTTAATGAGCGCGATTCAGGGTATGCAGCCAATCACGCTTTGCGTGTGGCAGTGGTTTCGATCACATCGTTTCATTTTCAAAGATTTGTCTATTTGTCGCCTAGCGCATTGTTGCGTGTGTCGTATTAGATGATTTTCATGGTCTTGATTGACACATGAGCACCCAGACTTAAGAGTTCACACATTGTTGACGGGGTGCGAGGTTGTTGGCTGTTGAGCGAGAGCTCTGGCCCTTGATGATGAATCTTTGAATCACTCTGGTGTGTTGAGTCGTTGAAGCACTCGAGTGTGATGAGTCTTTGAATCACTCAGTTGATGACGAGTCGTTGAATGGCTTGATCATAGTCCCACAGGAAAGACATGAACTTAATACTTCGTACAGTACAAAATAAAACTGGTCGAGCGCATGAAGCGATCGACCAGTTGTATTTGGTTGCGGGGGCAGGATTTGAACCTACGACCTTCGGGTTATGAGCCCGACGAGCTGCCAGACTGCTCCACCCCGCGTCTGAAGAATGAAGTATAGCGCAGATCACGCTTTAGAACAAGTCAGCGCAAGAATGCGCGATAAGGATATTGAATCATTATGAATGACCCGCACGAAAAACCAGTCGAGGTAGACGCAATGGCAAATGAAGCTGCAGATGCGATCGCGACTGATACGACAGCAGGCATTGCTGCCCTTGATGAGGTAGTGGCCTCGTCGCAAGTTGATGACGCGCTTGCTGTGGTGCAGATGACAGCACAAACAGAAGACGATGAGCAACAGCAAGAAAAAAAATTGAAGCAAGCACGCATTGTTCTTGAAGTCGCGCTGCTTTGTGCATCGGCCCCGATGCCTCTGCCTGAACTGCGCAAGTTGTTTGAAGTGGATGGTGATGAACTCACTAACGCGCAAATTCTGCAGGCACTTGAACAATTACAACAGGTTTGGCTGGATCGAGGCATGGAGCTTGTCGAGCTTGCCAGCGGTTGGCGCTTTCAGAGCCGCGCTGCGATGCAGCGACACCTTGAGCGTCTGAGTCCAGAGCGCGCACCAAAATATTCGCGCGCTGTCATGGAGACTCTTGCAATCATTTCGTGGCGCCAACCCGTGACACGTGGTGATATCGAGGACATTCGTGGTGTGACGGTCTCTTCACAAATCATCAAGACGCTCGAAGATCGAGGTTGGATTGAAGTCATTGGCCATCGTGACGGACCGGGTCGCCCTGGGTTACTGGGTACGACAAAACAGTTCTTGGACGATTTAGGATTGCGAGCACTCGATGAGCTACCAGCCCTTGGCGCAGCCGAGATCACAGAAGCCCTTCAATCTCTTGTACTTGAGGGTAAGAGCTTGGGTGCAGAAGCCAAATCTGGCGACTTGCTTGACTTGGCGAACCAAGAACAAGCCCTTGACGAAGCACACCGCATATCGGAAGACCACGCTGCAGCAGAAGACCACACTGCAGTAGAAGACCACACTGCAGTGGAAGAACACGTTGCAGCAGAAGACCAAGCTGCCGAGCCGATTTTGAATTCTGAAATAAATGCGTCTGGCGCTCAGCCGACACAAACCTCTACTTTCCCCCCGGAGTCCAAGTGACGAATACCAATCCTGAACAACCCGTGCACGCGCCAATCGAGGCGACTGCTAGCGCTGCGGCAGATCAGCCCACGCAGTCTGACGAGGCAGCGCAAGTGGGGCAGGGCGAGGCGAGTGGTAAACCGCGCGGTCGTAAATTGCGCACCCCGTTTCGCCGTCGTCGTACTGAAGTTGCTAACGGCGAAGCCGAATCAGAGACTGGCGCGCCTGAGCGTGCTCCGCGCAGCAAAGCATTTGAGCCTAATGTGGTTCCAGAGGTGATTGACCCGCGCGATGTTGTTGAAATCGGCGACCCGGTCGAGTTTGAAAAAGAAGGTGATCAAGCGCTGTCGTATTTGACGGGTACCGAGCGCATTGAACAGCGCTTAAATAAGTACCTAAATAGCGACCTCTTGATGCCTAAGCTGCACAAAGTGCTAGCCGATGCGGGTGTCGGTTCGCGCCGCGAAATGGAAGAGTTGATTATCGCTGGTCGAGTGTCAGTCAACGGCGAACCCGCGCACATTGGTCAGCGTGTCGGTGCGAATGATTTAGTGCGTGTGAACGGTAAGCCCGTCACGCGCAGCAGCACACGCAAACCACCTCGAGTCATTTTGTATCACAAGCCTGCCGGCGAAATCGTGAGTCACGATGACCCAGGTGGGCGTGCCAATGTTTTTTCGCGCCTACCTAAAATGAAAGTGGGCAAATGGTTATCCATTGGCCGCCTTGACCTGAATACTGAAGGCTTACTAATTTTCACTACCTCGGGCGACTTAAGTAATCGCCTATTGCACCCACGCTACGGTAACGAGCGCGAGTATGCGGTGCGCGTGCTGGGCGAGCTTGGCCCTGAACAGAGACAGACGCTGCTTGATGGCGTGACACTTGAAGATGGACCAGCAAGTTTTGGCATGGTTGAATTTATCGGCGGTGAGGGCAGTAATCGCTGGTACCGCGTGACGCTGAACGAAGGCCGCAATCGCGAAGTTCGCCGCATGTTCGAATCGATTGGTTTAACGGTGAGTCGTTTGATTCGTACTCGCTTTGGCGACATTGTTTTGCCCACCACGTTACGACGTGGTCGCTGGGAAGAACTCGATCCTAAGATTGTGTCAGCGCTCATGATCCAGGTGGGCTTATTGCGCGACGACGACGAGTCGGGTGACGGGCGCTCGCGCGCACCGCGCCAGCCCGTGTCTCATGACAGCGCGTTACCGCCTGGTTTTGGCACACTTGATCAAAATGGTACTCATGGCGCCCGAGTCGGGCGGCGCGGCAATATACAAGGAGGCCGCTCGGGCAAGCCAGCGGCTTTTGCTCACCCCACTGAGTCAGCGCCAACGGTGTTGACTGTAGGCGGAGGCTTTGCAAATGGGCATCCTGGCGGTCAAGGCGCGGCTCGAGGCGGGCGCGGCAAACCCGGAGCCGCTGGTGGGAGAGGCCCCGCTGGCGCCGCTCGAACGGGTGGCCCCAAGAGTGGTGTTGGTAAAGGAACGGGGCGCGGGCCTCGTCCTGCCCGCCCAGATGCAGGGCTAGAGGGCGGTGCGGGTAGGCCGCGCCAAGAGGGGCGGCCTGACTCGCGGCCAGCTAGAGGCCCAGCAGCGGGGCAAAGCTTTGACCCGAACGGGCAAGCTGGTATGCGACCAGAAGGTGCCCCTCGTCGCGCGCGTCCGCCTGGCGGTCCGGGCGGCGGTGAGGGCGGCGGTCAGGGTGCGCCAGGGGGGCGTACCGGTGCACCATCACGCGGTCGCGGGCCTGGCAAGCCGGGTGGTGGTCGCACTCAGGGTGGTGCCGGCAACGGTAATGCCAACAGTTCAGGCAAGCCACGCTCAGCGCCTCGGGGTGATGACTGGCAGCCCAAAGGTGCGGCAGCGCACGAGTCACGTTTGGGCTTTACAAAGTCTTCGCGAGGCGACCGCTAAGCCACCCTCGAGTCACGGCTGAGTCCTCATTCTTGCGTAAATCGTTGGTATAGCAAGACATTTTTGCTAAATTCATGCTAGAATGCAGGGCTAATATAAGTGGTTTTGCGCTTGGCGGTGGTCTACTAAGGCTGTGGCGTTTCTCGGTGATTTGTGTGCAAGACTTTTGTGCAGTGCGTCAAAGTCGTTATGTCACTGGGTCAATGTCTGCAAGTCGTTAGCCGCAAGGTGCAGGGCAAATGTTGTTAATGGGCTGTTTTGCAGCCCATTTTTTTTGAATGTATGGCTGATCTCTTTACTCTTACGCAGCAGTCTCTGGCCTCAATGGATATCGAGCTTGTCGATGTCGAGAGGGCAGCGCTTGGTTTGTTGCGCGTCACGATTGATCGGCCTGAAGGTGTGCGTGTTGAAGACTGTGAGCAAGTTTCACGCCAACTGTCGCGGGTATACGAAGTCGAGAATATCGACTACCGCAGACTTGAAGTTGGCTCTCCAGGCGTAGACAGGCCGTTAAAGACAGAAGCTGATTTTGAGCGTTTTCTTGGCGAACGCGTCGAGGTCAAGCTCAGGCAGGCGGTTGAAGGGCAAAAAGTTTTTTTGGGTGTGTTAGTTGCCGCTGAAGTGGTAGCTGAGGCAGTAGGTTCCGTTGGGGTGGTTAAACACTTCGGTGTCGAGTTTGAGGCAAAAAAGGGCGAAGTTCGACGTGTCACGTTCATATTTTCTGATGTTGAGCGCGCCAAGTTAGAACCAGTTCTGGATTTCAAGGGCAAAAAGCGATGAGTCGCGAAATTCTTCTGTTGGTAGATGCATTGGCGCGTGAAAAAAACGTGCCACGTGATGTGGTGTTTGACGCTCTCGAGGGTGCGCTGGCTTCTGCCATGAAAAAGCGCTTCAAAGAAGACGCTGATATCCGCGTGTCAGTTGATCGTACCTCGGGTGATCACGAAGGGTATCGGCGTTGGCTCGTTGTGCCTGATGAAGCAGGTCTCCAAGAGCCCGATCAGCAAGAGATGCTGTCTGATGCTCAAGAGGTGGTTGCTGATATCGAAGTCGGTGAATACATCGAAGAAGCGCTAGAGCCCCTTGAGTTTGGACGCATTGGTGCGCAGGCTGCAAAGCAGGCCATCCTACAACGTATTCGCGATGCCGAGCGCGAGCAAATCTTGGATGATTTTCTCGACCGGGGCGAAACAATTATTTCAGGCTCGATCAAACGCATGGATAAGGGCGATCTGATCGTCGAAACCGGCAAAATCGAAGCGCGCATGCCACGCAGTGAAATGATTCCCAAAGAAAACCTTCGGGTGGGTGATCGGGTTCGGGCCTGGGTGTTGAAAGTTGATCGTACAGCACGTGGGCAGCAGGTGATTTTGTCGCGCAGCGCGCCTGACTTCATCCGCCAACTCTTCGAAAACGAAGTCCCTGAAATCGAACAAGGTTTGCTCGAAATTAAAGGTGCGGCTCGTGATCCGGGTGTTCGCGCCAAAATTGCGGTTGTGGCATACGACAAGCGTATTGATCCAATCGGTACTTGCGTCGGCATGCGAGGTTCGCGCGTGACTGCCGTTCGTAACGAACTCGGTGGCGAGCAAGTTGATATCGTCTTATGGTCCGAAGATCCGGCTGAGTTCGTGATCGGTGCTTTGGCGCCGGCTAACGTCGAGTCGATCGTAGTTGACGAAGATCGTCATGCCATGGATGTTGTTGTTGACGAAGAGAACCTTCCAAAAGCAATCGGTTCGAAAGGTCAAAACGTTCGCCTTGCCTCTGAGTTGACGGGCTGGCAGATCAACATCATGACTCCCGAAGAAAGTCAAAATCGGCAAGAACAAGAGCGCGCGCAGTTGCGTTCTACGTTCATGAGTCGTTTAGATGTCGACGAAGAAGTCGCCGATATTCTGATCGATGAAGGTTTTACTGGTTTAGAAGAAATCGCTTACGTGCCCATGCAAGAGTTGCTTGAGATTGAATCGTTTGACGAAGACACGATTCAAGCCTTGCGTACGCGGGCACGTAACGCTTTGTTGACCGAAGCGATCGCGCAAGAAGAGCGTGTCGAAACCGCGCAAGATTTGGTGACGCTCGAGGGCATGTCGCCTGAACTGTTAAGCAAACTTGCTGCAGGCGGTATCAATACGCGCGATGAGCTTGCTGAACTCGCAACCGACGAACTCGTCGAGATGGCCGGCCTCGATGAGGCGACCGCTAGCCAGTTCATTATGGCTGCACGTGCGCATTGGTTTGACGAGCAGTCATAGCAGTTGGTATGAAGAGCAGTTATTGTTAGTTGCTGTCTTCGCTTGAAGTTGTAACGCTGTAAAAAGGTAAGAGAGAGCCTAATGTCGAGTATCACAGTCGCCCAGTTCGCCATTGAACTGAAAATGCCATCCAACGTGTTGTTAGAACAACTGCGTGAAGCAGGTGTGAACCTAACTTCGGTGGATGCTAGTGTCACTGAAAGCGACAAGGCCAAATTGCTCGAATCCTTGCGTCGTTCGCACGGCGCAACCGAAGGCACCAAGATTACGTTGACGCGCCGCAAGACGTCTGAGATTCGCCAGGCCGACGGTGCTGGTCGCTCGCGCACGATTCAAGTTGAAGTTCGTAAAAAACGTACCTTCGTCAAGCGTGACGCCGCTGAGATTGGCGAAGCCCCCGTCGCCGAAGGCGCAGAAGTTGCAACTCCGGTTTCTGCACTCGCAGCAAGTGCCATGCCGGTAACAGCCGATACCGTGGCAGCACCGACCGAGCAGTTAGAGTCACAGTCAAGCGCTGAAGTTCAAGCGCCTGAAGCGCAAGCGCCTGAAGTCCAAGCGCCTGAAGTCCAAGCGCCTGAAGCGCCAGTGCCCGATGCCGTGTCAGCCCCAGCTGAGGGCCAAGACATTACACCTTCGCAGCCACAAGCGGCTGACACCCCTGTGCCCGCCACGCCTGAAGTGCAGGCGCAACCAGAGCCCGCCGCCGAAATAGTACCGGTCGTGGACGCTGAGGCGACCCCTCCCGTCGCAGTGGCTGTGCCAGTTGAGCCCGTGACTACGCCTGATGCTGAGCCGACAGCCTCAGTTGCTGCCGCGCCTGAGGCCGCGTCTCTTGTGGTTGACGCACTTGCACAGACGCCTGATGCCCCTGCCGACAGCGCGAACACTGGTGTTCAGGCACCTGCAGACACCGCTTCGCCTAAGGTATTTAAGCCTATGCGTGGTCGTGCAGTCACACCCGCGCATGTGGCCGTAGAGGGCGCTGTGCGTGACGAAGCCCGTCGCGCCTCAGAAGCTGAAGCAGCCGCGTTGCGCGAGATGCTGAATCGGCCGCGCAAAGTCGTCAAGCCACCAGAACCAGATGCAGCAGCAGCAGCTGCAGCCGCCTTATCAGGCACCTTGCATAAGCCTGCCAGCGCGCCTGCCAAAGCGGCGAAAAAAGAAGGCACCGACGCTGCTGGCAAAAAAGTTTTGAAATCTGGGCAAATTGCCTCGACCTGGTCAGACGACGCCTCGCGTAAGAAACCCGCCGAAAAACGTGATGCCCCAGCTGCACCGGGTCGTGACGGGTGGCGTGCTGGCGGTAAAAGTAAGTCGGG
>JARXAG010000011.1 GCA_029866055.1 Burkholderiaceae bacterium | reverse complement strand
GATCGCAGGCGAAAGGCTCAATGCGAATTCGATTGGTACGTCGGTTGCCAACGCCGCACTGATTGCTTTTACGAAAGCGTTTGGTTCAGAGACGGTCAATCATGGCGTGCGCGTGGTTGGGATCAATCCTGGCTTGATTCACACCCCTCGTACCGAGAGCCTGCTGCATCCCCGCAACGATACCGATCGACAGGCTTATGCCAAAGTCATGGCGAATCTGCCTTATGGTCGCATGGGCACGCCTGAAGAGATTGCAAATCTTGCGGTCTTTTTTGCTTCAGATGCGATGTCAAAATACATCAGTGGCGATGTGATCTCGATTGATGCTGGGACACGATTTAGGCAGTGAGCCAACGCGCCAAACATTGCGGTACGTTGGCTCAGGTTGCAGTGAAGTTATTCGGGTTGAATCCCGATGGCCTTCACTAAATCGCCCCAAACTTTATCTTCTTTCGCTAAAAACTGAGCGAACTGTTCGGGAGTATCTTTGCTGCCTTGTGCGCCGATATCAGCAATACGCTTGACCATTTCTGGTGACGCCATCACTCCCATGACTTCTTTGTGCAAACGCGTCACGATCTCTTTGGGTGTGCCAGCTGGTAAAAACAAGGCGTACCACTCATAGAGTTCAAAGCCAGGAAATCCCGATTCAGCAATGGTGGGCACATCTTTGAGTGCTGGAGGGCGCGTTGCACCGGTGGTGCCCAACGGACGTAACTTGCCGCTATTGACATGCGGAATCGTTGAGGTGGGGCTATTAATCAACATCTGAATGTGGCCGGCAAGCAGATCAACCAAGGCAGGACCGCCACCCTTGTACGGAATTTCGACAATGTTGACGCCAGCGAGCTTGATCAGATACTGCATTGACAGTTGACCCGACGTTAAGCCGCCGGGTGTGCCATACGACAGAGAGCCTGGTTTCGCTTTTGCGAGTGCGATCAACTCTTGCACAGTGTTAGCAGGGACAGACGGGTTAACCGTTAAGAGGCCAGGCATGAGCGCTAGCATCGCCAAAGGAATGAAATCTTTTTTAGAGTCGTAGGGCAGGCTCTTGGCGATAAAAGGGTTAATGGCGTGCGCGCTAATAAACAATCCAATGGTGTTGCCATCGGGCGCAGAGCGCGCAACGTCTTGGGTGGCGATCACGCTGTTGGCGCCTGGCTTGTTCACCACCACGACTGGCACGCCTAAGGCTGCTGAAAGTGGCGGGGCAATGGCACGACCCAAGACATCGGATGTTCCGCCCGGTGCAAAGGTGACGACGATACGGATGGGTTTGCTTGGCCAAGGGTCAGCACTCGCTGCGATGCCCGGAAGCAGTGCCGCGATTGTTAGTAGACAGAAAGACGTTATTTTTTTCATGATTTCCTCAGGCACACATCGCGCTTGAACGTGATGTGCGTGTCAAATGTTTCTTGTTTTGTGAATGTGATTACGATTGTGCTCGAGATTGTGGTTGTAGTTATGTTCACAATTGTAAAGTGCTTCACCTAGCTTATTTCAAAATGTCGTGCGTGTGTTGACCTAAGTCAGGGCTGCTTTGTTTTTGTTGCGAGTTTAAGAATACTCCGCTAATGGGGGTAGGCAGAGCAGGTATGGTTTTCCCTGAGGCGGTCGCGATGGTTCGGTTAAAGACACCACGCGCCTGAAAATGAGGATCTTGCACTGCTTGCTCGAGCCCAATGACTTCGCACACACAGGTGTCTTGCCCGGCAAAACGCGCGTTCCAGTAGGCGACAGGCTGCTGGGCGATAATTTTGGCGATGCTTGCCTTGACCAACGCTGGGTTATCGATGTGCTGCAACTCAGTTGCACCCAACACGGTTAAAAAATTACCCCAAAACTTGTCCTCTAAGGGCGCTGCAGTCAAAAACTTGTCATCGGCGGTTTGATAGATCTGATAGCGCGGGCTGCCACCTGTGACCAACTCGTTGCCCGCACGTGGCCATTGTCCAGCGGCCCAGCCGTCTCCTAAACCCCAGTACATAAGCGGAAATAAGTTGTCAGCCATTGAGATATCCAGGTGACAGCCTACCCCCTCAAGATCACGCTTGCGTAAGCCCAGCAAGATATTCATGACAGCAGGGTACGCCCCGCCTGCTAGGTCAGCGGTTAAGACAGGCGGCACACTGGGCATGCCGTTAGCGTCTCCACTCAGACCGACCATGCCGGTCTGTGCTTGATAATTCATATCGTGCGCAGCCACTTGGGCATAGGGGCCGGTTTGGCCGTAACCTGTAATTGAGCAGTAGACCAAACGCGGATTAATTTTTGCGACCGCTTGGTAACCGAGTCCTAGACGATCCATCACCCCTGGCCTAAATTGCTCGACCAATACGTCGGCTTGCGCGATGAGGGCTTCAATTTTTTTGATCGTGTCGGCTGACTTCAAGTCAGCAACAATTGATTTTTTGCCGCGATTGAGCAGCGCAAAATTCACGCTGTCGATGCCAAATTTTGGCGTGTACGAGCGCATCTCATCGCCGCTGCTACGTTCAATCTTAATCACGTCTGCGCCCGCATCGGCGAGCAGAAGCGTACACATCGGGCCTGGTAACAAGGTACTAAAGTCTAGTACCTTGATGCCCTCAAGAGGCTGCATCATCATGCTCTTGAAACTGTTTGAGCCAGGCATTGCGCGCCCGACGAGCAGGGGCGTAGGCTTCTTGCCCAAGTTGCTCGTAGAGGTCTTGCGTGACTTCAAAGTGATGATGCAAGCCCGAGCGATTTAAGAGGGCGATCGGCCCTTCTGGATAGCCTAACCCTAAACGCAGCGTCATATCCATGTCGTTGGCCGAGGCCAAGCCTTCATCTAAACGGCGTAGCGCAGCGTTGTAATACGGGCGAATCAGACGATTGAGGATGCGACCAGGAAAATCACCACAAACAGCTACGACTAGGCCAGCCGCTTCAAAAGTCGCTTTGGCTGCTGCCAGCGCAGCTTCAGAGGTGTAGGGCATGCGCACGAGCTCAACCAATTTAGTCGGGGCGTCATCGCCTAATCTAAAACGCGCGAAGCCGACAACGTTCACAGGGCCGTTGTCATCGGCAATGTGAACCCCCAAGCATTCGTTTTCGAGTTCGAGGGCCACAAAGCTTGCCGCTGCGTGTTCTTCGCGAGCTTCGTCAAAGGCCTCGCCCGCATCTGCGCCGATGTAGACCACGCCGGCACCATCTTGACTGGCAAGCTCAAAAAACGCGTGCGCTTCAGGAAATGAGCGACTCTCTTCGGCTTGAATAATTTGATAGCTCATGCTTAGGCTCCAAAAATCTTGCTACTGTCATAGGTGTGAAACCCTTGACCCGTTTTACGACCGAGGCGACCTGCGCCAATCATGCGTTTAACCAGCGGCGGGCAGGCCGCACGCGGCTCGTTCGTGAGACCGTGCATCGCGTCGCACAGCAATAGCTGGGTATCCATGCCTACCATGTCGAGCAGCTCGAGGGGGCCAAGTGGATAGCCCAGTGCGGTCTTAACGGCCAAGTCGATATTTGCAGCATCGGCTACGCCCTGATCAATCAAGTTGATCACGTCATTATTAAACGGGATTAAAAAGTAATTCAAGATAAAGCCAGGGGTGTCGCGCGTGCGAACGGGCTTTTGGCCGAGTGCTTCGCAAAGTGCCCAAGCCGCCTCAAAGGTTGCGTCAGAGGTGTTCATGCCGGGCGACATTTCAACCAGTTTCATTAATTGGGCAGGCAGACAAAAGTGCATGCCGACAAAACGATCGGCGCGTCCAGAGCCACCGGCGATCTCGGTGATCGAGATGGTTGACGTGTTTGAAGCAAAGATCGTGTGCGCTGGGCAAATATCATTCAGTTGCTTGAAGATCGAATGCTTGACCTTGAGATCTTCAAACACCGCCTCAATCACCAGATCGCAATCCGCAAATTCTTTTGCCTCAGTCGTTGTTAAAAATTGCGCCATGATCTGAGCGTCTTCGCCAGCAGCGAGTTTGCCGCGCTCGACTGATTTTTTTAAAAATGCCGCGGCTTGTTTGCGCGCGTTTTCAAGCGGTTCGGGCTTGAGGTCATAGATACGTGTTTTAAAACCCGCGCGCGCTGCAACGATTGCAATGCCTGTGCCCATCGTGCCACAGCCGACAATGCCAATGGTTTTTGAAGCGTTCATCGTTTTTCCTTTTTCAGAAAGCTACGCCCAATCAATTGACGATGAATTTGATTGGTACCTTCCCAGATTTGAGTGATTTTTGCATCGCGCATTAAACGCTCGACGCGATAGTCTTTGCAATAGCCGTAGCCGCCTAAAAACTGCACGGCATCGGTGGCGATGCGCATGGCGAGATCGGTGGCTTTTAATTTTAAGATCGAAGCTTCGATGCCGACATTCGGTGCGTTAGTTTCGATGAGTTGAGCGACGCGCCACAACCAAGACTCAACCATCACAAGCTCAGCGGCCAAGTCAGCCACGTTAAATTGCAAGCCTTGAAACTCGAGCAGACGTTTACCCGACTGGCGACGATCGTTCATGTACGCGATCGCATCGTTGAACGCCGCGCGCGCGATACCCAGTGCGTGTGCAGCAACGCTTGGACGTGATTTGTTGAGTGAGGCCAGTAATATTTTTAAGCCGTCACCGGGCTCGCATAATAAGTTCGCGCGGGGGATACGGACCTGATCAAACGAGAGCGAGGCAGTGCCTGAGGCACGTGTTCCCATTTTGTCTTCGGTGCCGGTGATGCTGAAGCCCAGGGTGCCTTTTTCAAGAACGACCGCTGAGATCGATTCTTTATCACCCGCGATTTCGCTCCACTTTCCAAACACGATATAAAGGTCAGCAACATCGCCATTCGAAATAAAGATTTTGCTACCGTTCATGATGATTGAATCACCATCGGGTGTGAAAGTGGTTTTCATCCCGGTAGCATCTGACCCCGCAGTGGGTTCGGTAATCACTAAAGAGGCTAAACCGCCTTCAGCGATTCGTGGCAGTAAGCGTTGCTTTTGTTCTTCGTTACCAAAATCCATCAATGGCTTGATGGCATGAAAGTTGGTCGCCCAAATAATACCGGTTGAAGCGCAGGCTTCGCTCAGCTCACGTACACACGCCAAATAGCAAGCGTACGATAAAGGTGCGCCACCATAGGCTTCAGGGATGAACATGGCGTTTAAGCCCAGATTGTTGATCTCTTTAACGTTATCCCACGGAAACTCGGCGGTCTTGTCGTAATGGGCCGCCCTTGGGGCAATTTTTTCAGCAGCAAGTTGCTTGACTGAATCGAGCAGCATGGTTTCTTCTTGCGTCCACGGCTGCGCGGCATCTAGTCTTTCTAATACATTCATCTGTGACTCCGTGATCAATTATTGCAACATGCCGTGCGCGCCATCAATATAGATTGTTTCGCCTGTCATATAAGGTGAATTTAAGACAAAGAGTGATGTCACGAGATTGCCAATATCTTGCGCCTCGCCAGCCACGCCTGAGGGAATCCGCTTTGCCAGATAGTCAGCGAGAGGCCCTTTTTGAATCATCTCGCGGTTAAAGTCAGTCATGACGTAGCCAGGCGCGACGTTGAGTACCCGAATGCCTTTAGGCGCCCATTCGACCGCCATGCAGCGCGTCATTGCACCTACCGCGGCTTTGGTCGCGCAATAGGTCAGATGTTGCTTGACGCCAAGCTTGTCGTAAAACGAACCGATATTGACGATCAAGCCACCTTTGTTTTCTAGCAGGTGAGGGTAGATGGTTTGACTCGCTGCCAAGACTGAGTAGGCATTGACATCCATCACGTTTTTGAACTCTTGTTCAGCAATGTCTTGCACGCGATCTTGCGAGTGGATGCCGGCGTTATTGACCAGGCCAACTAGCGGCTGGCCCGAGCGTTGCGCAATATCAGCAAAGGCTGCTGTCAATTGTTCAGGGCGACTGACATCGCATTTGGCGCTGAACCAGTGCTTGGCAAGTT
Source organism: Burkholderiaceae bacterium (assembly GCA_029866055.1). Classification (GTDB taxonomy): domain Bacteria; phylum Pseudomonadota; class Gammaproteobacteria; order Burkholderiales; family Burkholderiaceae_B; genus Zwartia. Next base: position 4,752 of record JARXAG010000011.1, on the reverse strand, counting down.
CGGGTGTAGCGCCTGTAATTTGGGGCGTCTCGCCCGAGCGTGACAGGCAACCGACCGCGTAGCCTGCTTGCGCAAGACCAAGTGCGATCGCAGCGCCGATGCCGCGACTGGCGCCTGTGACGATAATGCAGCCTTTTTTGGGTGAAGTGCTCATGTTTTACTCATCCTTAAACACTGCGGGGCGCTTTTCAACGAACGCGGTCATGCCTTCGTTGGCGTCGGCAGTTTGAAAAATTAACGTTGATAAATCACGCTCAATCTTTAGACCTTGTTCGAGGGTTGTTTGCACGCCACGCGAAATCGCTTGGCGTGCCATCTCAAGTGCCAAGAGTCCATGCTTTAGATAGGGCGCTAAAAATTCGGTGCCGAGGGCGTAAGGATTGCCTTCGTCGACCAGGCGCGTGACTAAGCCAATACGTTCGGCTTCGGTGGCTTCAACGGTTCGACCTGACAGGATGATATCGAGTGCGCGGCCCTCGCCAATCAAGCGGGGTAAGCGTTGTGTACCGCCGTAGCCTGGGATCAAGCCGAGCTTGATTTCTGGCAAGCCCATTTTGGCACGCGCCGTGGCGATACGAAAGGTGCAGGACAACGCAAGTTCAAGACCACCACCAAAGGCATAACCGTGAATCACCGCTACCGAAGGGATACGCAGAGCGCTGATTCGATTAAAGACCTCTTGCCCAAGACGTGCGCCTTCGTGTTGTTGCACAAGGGTTCGCCCGAGAAGTTCGGGGATGTCGGCCCCGGCACAGAAAGATTTTTCGCCTGCGCCCGTAATCACCAAACCGCGCACGTGTTGCTGCTCGATCGCTTGTTCAATTTGAGCAAGGGTGTTGTTCAGGTCTTGCAAGATCCCAAAGCTTAAGGCGTTGAGCGCCTTGGGGCGATTGAGATGCAGGTGGGCCAAGCCCTGGTCAATTGAAAGTTCTACCGCCATGTTCGACTGCCTCTAAATGTTACTAGTTCAAGGTCTGATGCGAGTGTGAGTTTCAGTGTGTCCGCTAGAAGTGTATGTAAGGTCACTGACTAAACGGCGCAATGCAGGAGAGCGATGTGTCGGTGTTCAAAATTCTAAAGTGATTAGTTTGGTGCCTTCCAACGAACCGGTAAGGGCTTGATCTCTCCGCGCTTGGTCATTTCAATGAGTTCGCGCTTCAAAATTTTGCCGCTGGCCGTCAGTGGGAAGGCGGGCATCACGATAAAGTATTCGGGCATGTCGTATTTTGATAAGCCAACCTCGTGCAAGTGCTGCAAAACTTGTTGGGGGTCAATCGTTGCGCCTGTCCGCTGCAAAATCGAGAGGCACACGCGCTCGCCTAAGCGATCGTCGGCAATCGGAAACACAGCGGCCTTCACGACATCAGGATGTCTGTGCGTCAAGTCTTCGATGCGGGCGGGGTGGATGTTGTGCCCACCACGAATAATCAAATCTTTTTTACGCCCAACGATTTGCAGACAGCCTTGTTCGTCAAACACACCAAGATCGCCGCTCATGAACCAGCCTGAGCGGTTAAAAGAATTTTCAGTGGCAGTTTGATCGTCAAAATAGCCGAGCATCAACAAACCACCGCGCCCGCCAATTTCACCGACTTGACCTTGCGCGATCTCGTGATCGGGATGCTCGGCATCAAAGATTCGAACTTCATAGCCTTGTGCAGCGCGCCCGCACGTGGCCACAATCGTACTGGTGGGGTCGGTGGGTAAGGTGTATTGATGCGAGCCGTTTTCGGTCATGCCGTAAACGTTTTGTGGCGTGACGCCAATCCGCAAAAATTGTTCAGCGACTTCGCGCGGGATCGGCGATCCAGCCATATAAAACGAAGTCACCTTGCCCATCGCGGTCAAACCACGACGACGAACATCTTCCAGAATATCCATCGCGTGTGTCGGCACGCCCATGACATAGGTGCCTTGGCTTTCAATGATCCAGTCAAGCGCAGGTTTGCCGGCAGCAAAGTTATGGATGACGAGTTGTAAGCCCGCTGCAAGCCATTGCTCGATCGAAACCGTACCAATGTGATGGCTTAAAGGACTGAGCGCGACAAGAATAGAGTGTTGATCGTGATGCCAGTCACGCACCATCATGCGGCCATTAGCCAATAACGTGTTATCGCTGTGCATCACACCTTTGGGCAACCCTGTGGTGCCCGAGGTGAAGGCTAAGTAAACAATTTTGTCGGGGTTCGTGCTGGCAGGGGGTAAGCCTGGTGCTGGGGCGGCCTCGGCAATCGTCTTCAGCCCGGTCGTGTCGTGGTCAATTGTCTGCTGCGCAGTCGTTTGATGTTCAACCGTTTGTGTGGCGTCGGCAAAGGTCGCTCCGTAGAAACAGGTACGGATTAACGTGGGCACTTCGCTCAACAAAGCCGAAATCGGTTGAGTGGCTGCGTCAGAGCCATAGCCTGGTGTTGTAAAAAACGCTTTGCATCGAATACGCTTGAGCAGTGTAATAATTTCGCCAGAGGTATAGCTTTGATGAAGCGACGGGCAGCACACGTAGCCGTTGCGTGAACAGGCCATAAACACAAGCACGCTTTCAACGCGGCTTGGCAGCCAGATCGCGACGCGGTCACCAGCGCTTAGACCCGCTTGATGCAACTCTAAGGCAAGTTGCTCAACCGCTTGCAAGACTTGTGACCAGGTTAACGTCGTAAACAAGTCGCGAAGGGCAATAGTATCTGGGCGTGCGTGGGCGTGTTGCTGCAACAGGCCAAACATGGTGTCGGCATGCCAAGCCCCCGAGGCATAGTTCTCGCGGGTTTTTTGTGGATCGTGCAAAGTCAACATCATGTTTGAAAACCTAAGCGCGGTATAAAAAAAGCCTGTTGGCTACAGTAGAAAGGTAGAAAGCCTTTGGGCTGAATGAAAGAGTCTAGTGACCAAAGGTTGAAGAATCAGGTTTACGACGCTCGGCAAACGACGCTGAAAGCTCATCGTGTTCTTTGGTGTCGAGATAGCCACGCAGCAGCAGATCATGCGCCATACGCGACAAGCCGCTGACCCCACCATGGCGTGCGTTGAACGCGGCCTTGACCGATGCTAAGGCAAATGCGCCGCGATCGGCGATTTCGAGTGCCCACTTACGCGTTTCGGCACGCAGCTCTGCGGCGGGCACTACGCGATTGATCAGGCCCATTTCAAGCGCTTGCTTGGCGGGGATCTTAGGGTTTGAAAACCACATTTCTTTTGCGCGTTTTTTACCGACCAAATCCTCAAGATACCAAGTGCCGTAGCCCGCATCAAAGCTGCCCATCATTGGGCCAACTTGGCGAAAGGTCGCAGTATCTGAGGCAATTGTTACGTCGCAGACCATTTGCAAGACATTGCCACCACCGACGGCAAAACCGTTGACTGAGGCGATGACGGGCTTTTGCAGGCGGTCAATGCTTTCGTACATTTCAAGGGTGGGCAAGACACCTGCATACAGCTGAGTGTCTTCCATGCCTTCTTTGCGCCCGCCAATACAGAAGAAGCGATCGCCAGCGCCGGTTAAGACGATGACGCGGGTACGGGTTTCGCGACGAATCTCGTTGATGCAGTCACGAATCTCATGACACATTTTTGGCGTGAACATGTTGCCATCATGGGGGCGGTTGATCGTAATCGTGCCGATTGGGCCGTCTTCTTCGTAAAGGATTTCGTCGAATGTCATAAAAGTCTCGTTATCTGTCAGTAATTTTGTTAATCGCGCTGTTTATCCTTAGCACGTGAGCTATTGTATCTAGACAGTCGCCAGCCATTTTTTAAAATAGGCGGGCTGCCAGCCTGAACCAATTCTGCTCAATCCGCAGCCTTAACCAAACGAGTGCCACCCCAAAATGTCTACGGTGTTCACTCAATAAGGCCGGGTTATTTATTCACGATTTTGGCCTGCTGAAGCTGTGCGATTTGAGCTGGGCTGAGCTTGAGCCGTTCGCGCAAAATCGCTTCGGTGTCCTCTCCTAGTGTGGGCGGTGCTTTACGGTGCACGTGGTGCGTGCCATCGATAGTAATGCCTAGCCCCACTTGGGGTACTTCGCCATAACCAGAATCACTTTTATAAAAAAATTCTTTAGTTAAAAGGTCTTGATCTTTTGTGACCTCATCTACCCGATTGATGGGGCCGGCGGGGATCCGGTTCTTGGCGAATAGTGTTAACCATTCATCGCGCGGTTTGGTGGCGAGTACTTCTGAAATGCGGGCCACAATGGCAGGCCGATGGGTGCGGCGCCCGGCATTGCCGGCGTATTCGGGCTTTTCAGCAAAGGCGGTATCGCCGACCGCCTGCCAAAAGCGTTTCCAGATGGCATCGTTACCCAGCCCAAGCGAGAGCTGTGCGTCGGCCGTGTTGAACACCTGATAAATGGCGATGACTGAGTCTTTGCCCCCCGAGCGGCGCGGCACTTCATCAGAGCCCAGATAGGCGACCACGCGCGGCGCGGTAAAGCGAGTCATGGTAGAGAGCATCGAGATGTCGATGCTAGAGCCCTTGCCGGTGCGGGCGCGGCCATGAATGGCAGCCATGACGGCCATGGCTAAGTCTTGTCCAGCGAGCATGTCGGCTGCAGGCGTACCCACTTTTTGAGGATCGTTTTCGCTTTCACCCGTCAGATCCATGATTCCCGAGTAGCCTTCGGCGATTAAGTCGTAGCAGGGGTGGTCGCTGCGACTACCGGTTAAACCAAAACCGGTCAGGCTGGCATGAATGAGACGCGGAAACCGTTCTTGGAGCTTGGCAAAGTTCAAGCCTAATTTGTCTTGAACACGTGGTGT
>JARXAG010000149.1 GCA_029866055.1 Burkholderiaceae bacterium | reverse complement strand
CAGGCATTCAGTATTGAGTTGCATGGCGCACAGTGGCTGATTCAGCTCGTGCGCGAGGGCAGCCGATAGTGCCCCTACCTCGGCTGATTTTTTGGCGCTAATTAATGACTGAATCAATTCATCACGCTCAGCGAGCAGTTGCTGGACTTGAGTTTTTTCTTGAATCTCGCTGTATAGCGCGCTATCTTTTGACTGAAGAGAGTCGATCATTTGGCGTCGCTCTGAAAGCTGTCGCTGCAAATAAAACGTACCAATCGCAAAGAAAGTGAGAAGCGTGGTTGCTTGTGCTGACCAGCGTAAAAATCGCGTGACGAGTTCTTCACTAAAGATATTGCTTACGTGGCTGAGATTGATATTAAACGTGATGAAGGTGCGGGCCAGTATTAACAAAAGAGACAACACGATGAGGCTAAAAATATATTTCAATATGATCGGGCCTTGCGCAGAAATGAGGCGCGCCACTTCATAGCCCTGCCAAACTAAGGCGATTGCAAAAATAGTGGTGACAAAGACCACCCGGTTAGCGAAGTCACCGTTTTGCCGAATGGCTTCAAAAGTGATGCCTAGTACGATCAAAACACCCCACACCGCGATTAAGAGCGGGCGTTCAATCGGTTGGCGCCAAGAGCGAAACAATACCCCGCTAAAAATGTAGGCCCCCAGGATGCAGACATTGGCAGGGGTCAGTAGCACCGGGGACAGCCACGGTACCAGCGCAAAGATAAAATATCCCCCCGCGAATAACCCAACCGAGAGCGCCCAATAACCGCTAATAGGGGTGCCGTTTTGCTTGTCTAGAAGCGGAGAGAAACTAAAGAGTAAGCCTAACGCCATTATGGCGAAAAGTACGATAAATACTTGTTCAGCAATTTGCATTTGCGATGCCTAGGGTTGAGGCGCAGACGTCGCGTCATTCAATTCGATGGCAATCTCGCGAAAGCGCGCTTCGGCTTGGCCAAAGGCAAAGACAAGGTCAGGATCAAATTTCTTACCCGAGAGGCGGTAAATTTCTTCGCTAGCCGCCTCGTGCGTCCAGGCTTTTTTATAGATGCGTTCGGTGGTCAATGCGTCATAGACGTCAGCCAAGGCCAACAAGCGAGCCTCGAGCGGGATGTCGGTGCCCGCGAGGCCACGAGGGTAGCCGCTGCCATCCCAGTTTTCGTGATGCCCGCCAGCAATTCTGGCGGCAATATTAAACAGTGAGGTGGGCATTTGATCGGCACCTGCGGCCGCTACCAAAATGGTCTCGCCAAGCATCGCATGCGTGCGCATGATTACTGTCTCGTCAGCCGTATGGCGGCTCGGTTTCAGTAAGATTTGATCCGGGATCCCGACCTTGCCGAGATCATGTAAGGGTGCGGCGGTGACGATTTTTTCGATCAACTCATCCGAGAGCTGTTCACGGTAACGTTCAGCACGACTTAATACTTGCGCAAGCGTCTTGACGTAAAGCTTGGTGCGTTGGATGTGCAAGCCGGTTTCGTTATCGCGGGTTAAGGCGAGCTCGGTCATCGAGTCAATCATTTGTTCGCGTACGCGTTGCAAGATGAGTTGACTCATTTCTTGCTGCTCGGCTAATAACTCTCTTAACTTGCTGCTGGTATTTTCGTAATTCGACACGTCAGCGTAAGTGCGCACAACGTCACCTGAGGGCATTGGGTGTGTTTTAACCTCAATGAAACGACCCTGCGCACCTTTTCGAACGTAATTTCGCTTGGTGTGTTCATCGACGTTCACACCGCGCGAAAAGATATAGGCGCGTGCGTCGGGTGTGATCTCACCAAGATCTCTAAAATCGCCTCGATCAATTTGATACTGCACGACCTCTGGCAACGTCGGCTTGCTCGCGAGTAGTGAGGCGGGTAGATTTAATAGCTCGCAGGTCTGTTGGTTAAATAGTTTGTAACGATTATCTGCGCCAATGACGCTAATGCCTTGTGAGACAGACTGCAGCGTGCCGCTTAGTAACGCAGTGGTCTCAGCTAACTCGCTGGTGGTTCTGTTCAATATCTTAAAAAAGATACCTAGCGTGGTAATAATCATGCCGCCCGCTAAGGCGAGCCGTGCTAGGGTGGCGGTGTCTAAGCCGTGTTTAAAGAACAAAATACTGAGAGCGATGAACACAGCCCCTATGCTGATTGCGTAAGCAGAGGACAAGGACAAGCGGACAAAAAGTACAGGAATTGCTGCGTACACCCACATGACCGAAAAGGGACTGACAAACCAGATGGCGAGGCACGCCAAGCCGATTGTCAACACCGGGATCACGGCGTTTGCTAAGAAGGTTTTTGCACGATAGTGCAACGACCAGATGTCGGCAATAACAAATACAAGCACGACACTCGTCAGTGCGATTGAGGCGTTATTGTTTGCGCCTGCATGCCCAGGCAGAAGTCTGATCGCCGTAAATAAAAGCAATCCGGCGGCGAAATACAGATCAATGATCTTATGGGCGTACAGCCACTGTGACCCCGTTTGAGTCGACGAGGTATCACTCAATTTTGATGTTTCCGGTTTGAATGACGTTGACTCAAAATATGGTTCCGTAAATATTTGAATTGAACGGACGGATTAAACGTATTAAAGGTCTTTAGCCAAGGGTGCGACGTGCAAACCGTGCACACGGTGTTTTTGAATCAATTGTGCGACTAAGCCTGAGGCTTTAGCTTGCTCAAGAAAGTCGAACAAAAATTGAGCCGCGATTGCATCGCCTTTGCGCGTACAGGCACCTTGCTGCACCATAGTGAATTCACCCTCAACGATGCGCGTACCAGGGACTTTTTTTATATCGACTTCAAGCCCAACGCGTAAACCCGCGAGTGCGTCGAGTTTGTTTGTGATGAAGAGCTCAATCGTGGCATCAAAGCCTTCGGCCTCAAGCAGCTGCGCGTGTTTGATGTTGCGGTTCAGCCAAAGGCCGTAGGCGCTGCGCGCAGGCACGGCGATGCGAACCCCAGCACGATCGACTTCAGAGGCGTGTTTGATTGTTGATGCCTCGGGCACGATGTAGGTGGCTTGAATTTCAACATAGGCGGGTGTAAAGGTCACTTTTGCCGCACGCGCAGGATCCGCGCCGACAAAGCCGATGTCGCACTCATTACTGCCAACGGCATCCACCAAAGCGTCTTGGCTTTTAAACGGAATCAGTTTGAGTGGCACGCCGAGTTTTTGCGCGATGGCACGGCAAAGATCAGGCGAGACCCCGTCTGGGTCGCCCTCGGCGGTTTTACCGGTAATCAACAAAAAATTACCGGTGTAGACGCCAGCGCGTAAGGTGCCTGTGGGTGCGAGAGATTTAAGGTTGTCAGGTGTCAGCATTATTATTTAATTTTTTGTCAGGATTACAATCTTAGATAGTCGAAGTTTAAGCTCTGTTGAGTAAAAGTAAAGCGCTCTGTTGAGCAAAAGTAAAGCCATGATTTAGGTCGTTGAGGGAATAGCAAGTGAGCGAACAGCAGCGGTTGATAGAGCAGTACGGTTTGGTGCCGCACCCCGAAGGAGGCTTTTATGCCGAAGTGCATCGTGCTAAACGTCGTGTTCAGACCGGCTCGGGGTCGCCCGAGCGCTCGGCCTATACCAGTATTCACTACCTGTTAGCAGGCGATGATTTCTCGGCCTGGCATCGCATTCAGTCTGATGAAACTTGGTTCTTTCACTCGGGTTGCGATCTGGTCATTTACAGTTTTGCACAAAATGGCCAGTTGCAAGCGCAGCGGTTAGGCGCTGAGTCGGGCTGTTTTCAATTGACAATCGCGGCGCGTACCTGGTTTGCCTCGCAGCCAGCCCAAGCTGACTCTTGCACTTTTGTGAGTTGCGTTGTTGCGCCCGGTTTTGAGTTTGAAGATTTTGAACTCGCCTCGCGTCCGATGTTGTTAGAGACCTATGGGCACAGCCCTGAAAGTCGGGCAAAAATTGAGGCGTTCACACGTGAACGCGGCTAAACAATCCGCTAAATGCGTTACCGTTGGGTTAATTTTTCGCGCTGGAGCACCTTTTGAGTTCAATCCGTTATGCCCTTTGGTCCGCCGCTGCCGGCGCGTTGATTCCGGTGATGGGCGTGTTGAACGCGCGGCTCGGGAAAACCCTTGGTGAGCCGCTTCATGCGCCTGTCGTGTTGTTTGGTGTTGGTTTTTTAGCTTGTTTGCTGACAGCGATATTGTTTACCGGTGCGCTGCCCAATTGGTCAAAACTGAGTGGGGCCAGGCCAATCGATTTTGCCGGTGGCTTGATCGTTGCTTTCTATGTCATTAGTGTGACTTGGTTGGCGCCTAGCTTTGGTATCGCAAATGTGATCCTGTATGCAATGGTCGCTCAGATCGTTTTTTCTGGCTTTATCAACCACTTCGGTTGGTTTGAATCGCTGGTGCAGCCAATGAACGGGCTTAGGATGTTCGGCATCATCCTGTTACTTGCGGGCTTGGTTATTACCCAGATCGCTCAAGCTAAGGCCTCTTGACTGACTTGCTCGGCCACATCCGCTCAAAGATGCCATCGCGCTTTAAAAAAAGATGCACAAGTGCCGCGGCGATGTGGCAAACAACGAAGGCTACGAGCACGAAGGCAAGCGTGCCGTGCAGTTCAAACAACTGTTTCGCTAACGCTGGGTCTTGCGTCACCCCAGGCATCGCTGGCAGGTGATAGCCCGCGACGGTGATGAGTGCTGGGTATGCGGTCACCCCGGCCCAGCCTAAAAGCGGCACTGCGAAGAGCAAGGCATACAGCAGCCCGTGCATGGTTTTGGCAACGAGCATGTGCATTGGTGTGAGGCTTGCAGGATAGCCGGGCACCGTTGAGCGCAGTTTCAAAAAAAGGCGCAGTACCATTAGCAATAAGACAGTAAAGCCTAATAATTTGTGCAAGCCATACAGAAGGTTGGTCTGATCATCCCAAAGGTTTGCGCTGGCGCGCGCCGTCATCCAAAGACCTAACACCAACAATATCGGGATGCAGAGCGCGACTAACCAATGCAGTAGCCGTTGTGCGGGGCGGTAGGGTGTCATGCGGTCTCAATCCTTAAGATAACTTCGCCTACTATACTCAAACATAGCAGTCACATTCAAACAAATTATCTCGAGACACCTTTTTTGCCATGAACACTGACACACCTTTATTGTTTCGCCCAATGCCCCTGCGCGGCCTGACTTTGCCCAACCGCCTCGTACTCGCGCCAATGATGCAATACCGCGCTGAAAACGGCTTTGCATCCGACTGGCATCTGGCGCACTACGGTAAGTTTGCCTTGGGTGGCTTTGGCACCGTGATGACTGAAGTGGTGTCTGTTGAAGAGGCGGGACGCATCACGCACGGTGATTTGGGGTTGTGGTCTGATGAATTCATTCCAGGCTTAAAGCGTGTGACAGACTTCATCCATTCACAAGGTGCTTTGGCTGCGATTCAGATCGGCCATTCGGGGCGTAAAGGCTCAAGCCAGCGCGTGTGGGAGGGCGGTGGGCCGCTCACCGCAGCCGACGCAGCACACGGCGAGGCGCCCTGGACGCCACGCGGCCCCTCAAACTTGCCCTATGGCCCAGAGTTTCCGGCGCCACACGCGTTGACGATTGCTGAGATCGAAGAGTTGATTCAAAAGTTTGGTCAAGCCGTGGCGCGCGCTGATCGCGCAGGGTTTGATATTGTTGAAATCCACGGCGCCCATGGGTATTTGATTTCGAGCTTTTTGAGCCCAGTGACAAACAACCGCCAAGATGCCTATGGTGGTGATTTGAACAAGCGTATGAAATTTGCGTTAGATGTCACCTCTGAGATTCGCGCAAACTGGCCAAGCCACAAGCCGCTCTTTTTTAGAATCTCGATTGAAGATGGTGCTGGCAAAGAAGGTTGGAGTCTTGACGACTCGTTGGCCATTGCACCGCTCTTGGCCGAGCGTGGCGTTGACATCATCGACTGCTCGTCGGGTGGGATTAACGGCTCGCCGACGGTACAGAATTCGATTAAAGGCTTGGGTTATCAAGTGCCCTACGCTGAG